>VCAW01000057.1 GCA_013607775.1 Campylobacterota bacterium
TGCTCTATCTCACTATAACCTTCTTCATCTATTAGATGTGCAAGTTCAAATTTTGCAATACCTTTTAAGTTATCTTCTTCCTTTGCAGTCCACTGTGAATTATTGTGATATTCCATTTCATGGTTATGATGCAGTGTATGAAATGCTGCATAGAGATCTAAAGATGCATAAACTTCATTCTCAAGATATATATCTTGCAGTTCTATAAAAAACTTATAATATTCTATAGGGCACTGATCTGATTTTTTAGTATTGTGCTTTAAAAAAGCAAGATATTTAGATTTCTTGTTTATCAAGGCATTTAACGGATTATATAAATGAATTAATTGCTCTTTTGCTAGATCATATTTTCTATTTCTTTGATGAAGTATAATATTGGTAATAACCACTATCGTAGCCCCAATAATCCCACCTATACCTAGTACACTTAATATCCATACCAATAAATCCTTTCTAAATATTCTTGTCATTTTTCTATTTTCTCCTTATTATAAATCCAAACTCGCCCCATTACACTTTAACCACTCTTTATGCTTAGTATAATCAGGCATCAACCGACGTACTTCTTTCCAGAAACGTTCATTGTGCGTATGTTCTTTAAGATGTGCCAATTCATGGGCAATAATATAATCAATAACCCCAACTGGAGCCATAGCGATTTTCCAATTGAAATTTAGATTTCCCTCTTTGCTGCATGACCCCCAACGATACCCCAATTCCATCACTCTAAAATCAGGTACGTTCATAGCCAATCGTTGTTCAAACAATTGCAACCTGGAACGGATCTTATTTTTCAAATGATCACTATACCAGGTTTTAAAACACTCTTTTGCTTTTTTTTGATGTTTACTACCCAGCTGAAACCATCCATTTTTTAATTTTAAAGCAGCATCCCCTTCTACAATCTCAAGCCTGTAATGAGCACCCAAATAGTAAAAGCTTTCACCTGATATAAACTGTTTTTTTACCTGGTTATCCTGATCCATTTTTTTGATTGCAAGCTTTTCCCATATCCATAGGCGTTTTTTCCAAACCTGCTTTTCTATATCAAGGTCATCCAACTCCAGAGGAGCGTTCACCACTATATTGCCATCTCTCTCAACTGTAACACCCAGGGATGTTCGGTTAGAACGAATAACATCATAATCAATTAGCAAGTTCCAACTCCTCCAGGGTTTTAGAATTTTCCTTGGTAATACTCATAAATTGCTCTTTGATACTTGAGATATTTTGAATCAGCTGTTTTTGTTTTGTATTGGCAATAAGTCCAACCAAATAGTTTTCTAAACTGTTTCTAGAGCCTTCACCTGTAGCACCCCAAAAGTCAACCCTCTGAATTTCACGTGAAGCCTGTTCCACACTATTGATAACAAGGTCAATAATCACATCACATACTTCTGAAGTACACTCCTCTTCTTCGTAAAAGCTTACAAAAAGATCATAATAAGGCATACACACTTTACACCCTATCTGCTCAAATACTTCCAGCAGTTCTCTACCACTCTGAACTTCTTCTTTGAACTTAGATAGCTTTTGAACTAGCTTATCCCATTCTCCTTTATGCTCAGCAATGATCTTCTCTAATTTTTCAGCAAGTGATTTGTAGTGTATGGGGTCTTTGTTTAGATTGATGCGAATCGTATAGCGTAATGCATGTTCCATCTCTGAAGCAACAGCTTTATTGGATCTACCCTCTAAAGCCTGCTCAAACTCATCATCAAAAATAGAAATAGGTCGTACTTTAGTCTCAATCCCTTCACTCACTAAGTGTTCATTGATCAAAGCTTTTACTTTGGCTCCTATCCCCTCAATATCCAATTCTACATCTCTGTAGCGTCGTCCAGCTTCATTTTTTATGAGTCCTAGAACTTTGACATCATCAAGATAAAACTTCTTAATAGGATCTGGCAAAATAAAATCTATGAGTTTGGTAAATTCTCTAAACAGAACTTTGAACTCCTGTCTTAACTTTTCATCTGCCAAGAGAATGACAGCATCTTCCAGTGTGGTATCATCTATCTCTTCGATACCTTTTTCACTAAAGAACTGCATCACTTTTCTGTGTGACAATTCAAGCTGCGAAAGTTCTTCAGATTTATCAGTCATAATATCTTGAACATCTTCAGATTCGTAATTGTTCAAAGCCTCTTTCAAGTGTGCTCCTACACCATAATAGTCAACTATCAATCCACATGTTTTACCTTCATAGGTACGATTAACCCTGGCAATGGCTTGTAATAGATTGTGTGCTGTCAATTTTTTATCCAGATACATTACTTGCTCTATAGGAGCATCAAATCCCGTAAGCAGCATATCGCTTACCACAAGAAAAGCAAGTTGTGATGTTTTCTCTGGGTTAAATGCCTCTTCACCTCCTTTAGCCTCAGTAGGATTTATCGTAAAAAGAGGTTTTTTAAAACTGGCTACGCTCTGTTTTTTATGACTTTTTGTTGTTAACGCTTTAGGAAATTCATCAGGGTTATCATTATGTTGATGGGAAATCACCACTGCACCAGTCAATTTACCTACAAGCATTTTATATGGATCATCCTCGTGCATCTTTTCATGATACTCTTGTAATGCATTTTTTATTGCTTCATTGTATCTTAGAGCTGCTCTGCGTGATGAGCTTACTACTTGTGCCTTATATCCATTAGGAAGGATGTTCTCCACATAATGGCGTACCATATCTTTAGCTATCAGTGCTATACGCTTGGGAGCTTCAAGGATATCTCCCTTGGTTCCATAACGCTTTTTAATCTCCTCTTGCTGTTCTTTGGTAAGATCTGCAAAAAGATCTTCAAACTTACCATCAAATTCACCCTTATTTTCTATAGCATCTTTAGAGGTCATTCCTTCATAGATAATGGGCACCGTTGCTCCATCAGCAACAGCTTGTTGGATCTTATAGGTATCAATGTATGAGCCAAAAGAGTTCAGTGTTTTATCTACAGGTGTACCTGTAAATGCAAGTCTGACCGCATTGGGCAATGCTGTACGAAGTGATGCTCCTAGTTTGGAGTACTGTGTTCTGTGTGCTTCATCTATGAGTACAAGTATCTCCTCTTTATCACTCAGCATGGCATCATCACTAAATTTCTGCATCATTGTCATAGTAATATCACTTACATCATTGGAGAGTTTTTTTCTCAAATCATTGGCACTTGTGGCAACACCGATTTTTTCACCTGTTAGTGCTGCTGTCTCTTCAAGCTGTTCTTCAAGATCACTTCTGTCTACAATAAAAAGTATTTTATAATTTTCCATCTCTTTGATCTGACGAGAGTGTTTGATGAGGAATACCATCGTAAGTGATTTACCGCTTCCCTGAGTATGCCAAATAACACCATTACGCTCCTGGGTAGACTTAGCCTCCAAGATACGCTTTATCGTCTTTTTTACAGCTCTGTACTGCTGATAACGGCAGACTATCTTCACTCTCTTCCTGCCACTACCCATGACTACCGTAAAATCACGCATAATTTCAAGTAAATTTTGTTTGGTAAGCATACCTGCGGTTAGCATATCCTGCTCATCAGATCCATTCTCTTCCAGACTTTTTGGGTAAGGATCTTTCCAGCTTAAGAAATGTTCCAGTTTTGAACTGATTGTTCCTGCTTTTGCCTGTGTTCGGGATGTTGCTATTACAAAAGCATTGGTATTAAAAAGTTTGGAAGCTCCTTCGCTCTGCTCTGTACCTCTGGCATTCATATATCTTTTGAGTTGCTTGACTGCTTCATGTATCGGGTCAGTGATATCTGGAGCTTTACACTCAATAACTACCAAAGGAATCCCATTGACAAACAGTGTAATATCGGGGATGATGGTTTCAGCTCCCTCCACCATGAACTGAGATACTGCATAAAAATCATTA
>VCAW01000058.1 GCA_013607775.1 Campylobacterota bacterium
ATCATTATTGCTATAATACTATTATTAACATACCAAACATCACTCCAGGCAGGAACAACACCAACACTGGAAAATACCACAAAACTCTATGTAGCAACATTTAACCGTGCACCAGATGCAGGAGGTTTGGATTATTGGGCAAATGATGCAGGACTTGATCTTGAAGGTATCGCAAAAAGCTTCTTTGACCAACCTGAAACAAAAGAAGCTTATCCTGCTGATTCCAGTAATACAGATTTTGTTGAAGCCGTTTATCAAAACCTTTTTAACCGTGCATCTGAAGCAGCAGGTTTAGAGTACTGGGTAGCAGAACTTGATTCAGGACGTATCGCTAAATCTACCTTTATTTTAGCGGTGATCAATGGTGCTCAAGATACTGAAGAGTTTGGTAATGATGCTACGATCTTAACCCACAAAACAACAGTAGGTTTATCATTCTCTTATGCAGGATTCAATGATACTACAGATGCCAGAGAGATCATGCTTGAGGTTACTGATGATGAAGGTACTGTTACTGCTGCGTTAGAAGGGTATGGGATAGAAGTGTTGCCTACGGCCAGAGAATTATTGGTAGGGAAAACATATTATGATGCATGGGTAAGTGATGGAGTGGAAGGTTATGCAAAGCTAGCATTTAGTGAGACGGAAATAACAGAAGACTACTATACTGATAATATTCAACAAGAATCAAGCTTATCTTCATATGAAATTTTAGAACACAGTATAATTTTGATAGATGATGATGGTCAATCTTCCTGTGACGTTAGTGGTAACGATACAGCTATTCAGTTTACCTGTAAAAATGATAATGGGGGGATGGTATACTGGTTGTTTGGAGTACTTTGGAAGATGCTAGAATAAATCCTTCGTATGTTGAGAATGGCGACGATAATGTATATGATTACAGTGATATAGGTTCAAATCCAGTTTTACTTTCGCCAAATGGTGGTGAGGTTTGGACATATGGCAATAATCAGACTATAACATGGAATAGTGACTTATTAGGAGGTCAATTAATAGATATCTATGTTTTGCATGATGACCCAACAGATTTACATGATTTTTCTTCAACTCTACCAACTTTGCTGGGAAATAAATCCTGGTATCAGTTTGCTGAAGATATATCAAATACTGGGAGCTATAATGTTGATCCTGCGGATTTAAATGGTATAGGTAATGCTTACGTAATCTTAATAGTCTCAGATAGTGGTCATTGGGATGTAAGTGATAGTACTATTACATTAGCCCAATAACCCATTGATCTACTAAAGCATTATATTGTGCTTTAGTAGATCTTCTATCATTTTTTCTGTACGCATTTTTCTAGCACTATCTATAAGATGAAAGTTGGTGTTAAAATATAGTTCTTTATCATACATATAGTCATAGGGATCACCTATATAATTCCATCCCTTATTGCGGACGACCTCTGCAATGTGACTATAAAACCACTTCTCTTTCTTACTGGTAAAATAACTACTGTCCTGCATAATCGTACTTGGCATAAAAATCACTTTTACTTCTCTATCTTCACACCACTTGACAAACTCTTCTAGATAAATCCAACCTAAATTATTTTGATCATATGTCACACCATATGCTTCAGGATTTGTAAGATGTGTTTTGAGCATATCTTTATACATTTTTTTACTACGATATTTTATCTCAGTCTTTATTTGGTCCCCATATACATTTACATGATGAGCCCCATAGATCCCTTTTGTCACAGGGGTGTTTTCTGAATCTATATATCCTTCTATAATCCGATTAACTGTTATATGCCACACTATATAAAATTGCTCTTGCAGTGTAAGTTTCGTAAAGTATTTAGGCTCTCTTGCAAGCAGATAGTCTATCATCTGTACACCTGCTGTACCATCATAAGAGTACATGGGGTATTCGAGTGGCATGATGACTGTGTCACCTTTATGTATCACTTCCTGTGCTTTAAAAAGTGTAAGAGGTAGTTCTATACCAGCATTGACGCTATAGTTTACAACGGGTAGTTTAAAGGTGTCTTCTAGCATTCTACTATCGACACCAAAAAGAGCATTGGATCCTGATACTAGTATAATCTTTTTTGTTTTAATGGACTGTGCGATGTTCCTTTTCTTTTCATACACATCATCAACCCACTGTGACATTTTTGTAGGATTCCCCGTTTGTCCCCATATAAGAAGAATAAATAGTGCAAGACAGCCCAAGATGAAGAATATAAAAAAAGTTAAAAAACGCAATTGTACTCCTAAAAATTAAAGTAGACAAAAGTTTGAGCAGGAGCGTCTGCCATCATCTTGAGTGCTATAAAAACAAGAAGAGCAGAGACTAATGCATAGTGCCATCCAAACGGTTTCATTTTTTCTTGGTACTTGGTAAACTCTATGGAGTTTGGCAGAAACCATACGATTGCCATACTTAGAACTACCAAATACATATTAGGATCTACAATGTTCATACTGCTAATACTAAACAATGCCATGTAATACACCCATGCCTCATCCATACTATGTGATCTAAAGATCACCCAAAGTAAACTTACAGTCATAAATGTTATAACAATAGAAAGTACTTTGGGTACATAACAGTGATTGCAATATCTATTTTTAAGGTGCACCATAGCAAGTAGAATACCATGCAGCAGACCCCATAGTATAAAAGTCCATCCTGAACCATGCCAAATACCAGCCAATGTCATAGTAATGATGAGATTAAATATCTCTCTATACTCTCCTCTTCTATTACCTCCTAAAGGAATGTAAATGTACTCCTTCAAAAAATCTGAGAGAGTAATATGCCACCGTCTCCAAAAATCAACAATGTTTACAGCCTTATAGGGTGAGTTAAAGTTAATAGGCAATTTAAAGCCAAAGAGAAGACCCAACCCTATCGCCATATCTGTGTAGCCACTAAAGTCAAAATAGATACCCAGAGAATACGCAAAAATGCCTACCCATGCTTCAAAAGTGCTTAATGTATCTAAATGGGTAAAAGCCATATCGACTATAGGAAAAAACTGATCGGCAAGCACTACTTTTTTAAAAAGTCCTATAGCAAAGAGTATGATCCCCGCTTGGATGTAGATCCATCTGATATTTTCATATGCACCTTGTTGTACTTGACCTATAATCTGTCTATAATGAACAATGGGCCCTGCTATGAGTTGAGGAAAAAACATCACAAAAAAGAGATAAGTTTTAAAAGATGCAGGTGTTACTTTCATTTTATAGACATCTACCAAAAAAGCAATTTGTTGAAAAGTATAAAATGAGATAGCAAGTGGGAGCATGAGTGATTCTGTACTCAGGTGTAAAAACAGGCTATATTTAAAATAAATCAAAGGAAGTAAATTGCCAATGATTGCTAGTACAAGTAAAAACTGTTTATATCTATTATTGACAAGAGAAAGAGAAAAAGCATAATTAATGCTGATGCTTGATAGTAGAATTATTAAATGCACCAAACTCCACTGCACATAAAACACTATAGACGATACAATGAGAAAACCCATACGATACCTGGGTTTTAAAAAGAAAAAACCAGCCAATACAATAGGTAAAAAAATAAATATAAATTCATAACTGTTAAAAAGCATAGGCATATTATATAATAACAATATGGTAAATAAATTAAATTATATGATA
>VCAW01000059.1 GCA_013607775.1 Campylobacterota bacterium
AAAAGGGAACTTTCAATATTGACAACTCTAAGCCACATTTTAGATAGGTTTGAAGATATCTTAGGTAGAATGGTTCTCATAAAAAGCCTTATAGTTTTTTTGATAAAGTTTTAATGTTTGTTGTAAAGTATTATAACATTTATCGAGGTCTAGAGGTTTTTTTGAAATTTAATTTAGCTTAAATTGTGGGTTGTTTTTGGTAATCTGCAAGTGGCTCAAACAAATAAATAAGGGAAGACATGCAATATCATAGAAATAAATTCATCATGATGCCGCTGATGGTGGCTACGTGTGCGGTTAGTTTAATGGGGGGGGTAAAACCTCAAAAGAAAAATAAGTATTATATCGTGCCACTCAATACGGCATCTTATAACTTTGACACAATTGACTTAATGCAAGGCTCTGTAGTAGAAAATGCATTTGATTTTGCTCCTAAGAAGAAATTGAATTTACGTAGAATATATCGTGGATTTGATAATAAAAAGCATAAATCATTAGGTAATTTTCGACATAATTTTGATAAAAAACTTAATACTAAGGTAGCATACAAAAAAGAGCATATTGCTTCAAAATTACACCGTTCTGTTAAGAATGCATGTGAAAATGGATAGGAAGAGATAAGAGATGATGTTTATTTGGGAAAACTCAAAGATTTAGATGCACATTTTGATAAAAAGACAAAACTTTGTAATGTCTATGATGATTATAATAATCTTAAAACAACACTTCTAGTAAAAAATAAACATCGTAAAAACCCTATCTCTAAAAATCTTAAGTTATTGGAAAAATCAGATGGAACACAGATACTTTTTTATAGACAAAAAGATGGAACATGGGCAAATGTACAAAATGCACACATGAACTTCAAAGAGACCGATATAGGATATGTCATCACACTTGATAATGGTGATACTGAGACCTATGACTATAATGGACAGCTTATAGAGATGACAAAAGGTGAGCTTGTCATATCGTTGGAGTATAATGATAATAAACTTGCACAGGTTTCAGATAATCTAGAACATACTATTTTGTTTAAATACAAAGAGGGGTTGATTCGAAAAATCATCAATTATGATGATACAAGTATTGACTATAAGCATGAAGATAAAAATTTGGTTCAAGTAACATATGCAGATGGGCGCACAATGCGTTATGAATATAATGATGATAACCAACTTAGCAAGGTATATAGAGATGGTATTTTGATAAGAAGTTATATGTATGACGAGCAAGGAAGAGTAGAAACTGCCACCCAAACCAATGGAAAAAATCCTAAAACATTTTCTTATGACAGTCAAAATATCGAAGTGCAAGAGCATGATGAAATTATTCCTTATACATTTGTATTGAACCACTCTCAAGCTAAATTGGAGAGTGTAGAAACGGATGAAGGTATGGCAGTATATGCCTATGATGACAATGGACACCAAATAAGTTTTACAGATAAATTGGGTGTCACACGTGTGACTTTGTATGACAAAAATGGTTTGCTTAAAGAGGATTTAGACAAAGTAGGTACTGGTGCCGAAAGTGTACAGAAGATTATATATGATAAAGAGACAAGAAAGCCACTACAGATTAGTGAACCTAGAAAAATTACCTATAATGTCTATGACAACAAAGGACAGCTGAGCTACAAAGTAGATACTTTGGTGGATGAAAATGGTTATGTAGAACAAAACAAAATAGAACACAGAATCTATAATGAAAAAGGATTGCCAGTACAGGTAGATACAGGGAAACAAAAAAGTACAATCCAATATGACAATCATGGTAATGCTGTAGCAGTAACCAGTCAGCTCGGTCTAACAGACAAAGTGACGAAATACAATAAAGCGGATTTACCAGTAACAAGCATAGATAGTGATGGGGAAGTCACACAAAACCAATATGACAAAATGGGCAGAAAAACCAAAGAGATAGTAGATGGTCGTACTACAGCTACTATGAAGTATGATGCTCAAGGAAGACTTGTAAAACGAACGTCAAAAGATGCTGTGACAAGTTACTTTAAGTATGACGATGAAGGGCATATCGTAGAGTCTGGTGACAATACTGGAGAGAAGAATATCTATATCTTTGATGCGTATGGCAATATTAGCAAAACAGAGAAATATCAAAATGGTGTATTGGTCTATCAAGATGAAAAGCGTTATGATGTAAAACACCACCTGCTCTCTCATGTAGATGCTTATGGCAATACCACGACATATATCTATAACCAAAAAGGTCAAAAGGTAGAAATGACCGATGCCAAGGACAATGCCACAACCTACACATATAATGACATAGGAAAATTGGCTACTCAAACAGATGCTTTAGGAGGTGTGACGAGTTATACTTATGATGAGGCTGGATATGTTACTGGTATTATAACACCCAATGGAACGACATTTGAGTATAGCTATGATGGATTTGGCAGGCTGGTAAGTGAAACTAATCCTGATAGAGGTGTGACGGAATATACTTACGATAGTGAAGATATGGTACTGAGTGTCACGAATAGTAATGGATACAGTAAAACCAATCATTATGATGA
>VCAW01000060.1 GCA_013607775.1 Campylobacterota bacterium
ATCGTAGATTATCAAAACACAGAGGTCTTGTATTTAGAAGACTTCTAGAGCAAGCCGTTTCAACGGCTCCTGTAACTGAGAAAAATGTTACTTATGGTTATAAATGGAACAAGGAGGAGTTAACCGACTAGCCCACTTCTATATATCAAAATATGTATCAAAATCTACTGTTTAAACAGAGTAATGTGGATCCCCTTACAAACCTTTACAATCGTCGTTATGTACATGATCTTGTAGAAAATGACTCTGTGTCATTTTAAAAGAAGGGTATTCATTTTGGAGTATTGCTCATAGATATAGACTATTTCAAAAAAATAAATGATTTATATGGTCATAAATGTGGAGACAGAGTACTGATAGAACTTTCACAAATATTAGAACAAAATGTAAGAGATACTACCATTGTATCACGTTGGGGTGGAGAAGAGTTTCTTATTATTATTGAGGATGCAGATGCCGATACACTTAAGCAGTTGGCTGAACGTTTACGTGGTGTGGTCGAAGAAACTATAATGATAGAAGAGAAACAGATACACATTACAGTTACCATTGGTGGTGCAGTAGCGCATCAAAATGAATCAATGGAAGATGTTCTCATACGAGCAGATAAAGCCTTATATTATGGAAAAGAGAACGGTAGGAATCAAGTCACTATAGATGGCTGTAAATCAGAGAATATTTGTCGTGATTGACAAGGAAAGTGAAAAGGCATATAATAGTTATATGGGACTTGGTAGTAATACATAGGGTATTTAAAAAGTCTAAAGTTATATATGTAAAGGACACTTATGGCAAAAAAATTAACGGAAAAAGAAGAGAAGAAAAAAGCAAAAAAAGCATTGGCAAAAGCTGCTAAAAAGGCAGATAAGAAGAAAGAAGAAAAAAAGAAAGCGAAGAAAAAAAAGAAAAAACAAGAGAAAAAACCTGTCTCTAAGAAAAATAAAAAAGTAAAAGCAAAAAAGAAAAAAGAGGGTAAAAAGAAAAAGTCTAAAAAATCTTCAAAAAAGAAGTCTAAAAAATAGTTTCTATTTATAATGCTTTGTTAAAAAGGCATTGAGTTGATTGGCAAAGGCATGGGCATCTTTTTGTCCAAATGCTTTTGGACCACCTGTCATCTCTCCACTCTCACGTATACTCTTCATAAGATTTCGCATAGCAAGATACTGTTTGATATTGTCAACAGAGTAAAGCTCACCTCTATGGCCGATGGCATGGGCATTCTTAGAGATGATACGATCAGCCAATGGGATATCAGCGGTAATCACTAAGTCACCCTCAGCACAGAGTTCTACGATGTGATGATCTGCTTCATCTGCACCTTGGGCTACGATGATGTACTCTATATACTTTGACTTCCCTATATGTATCTTTTTATTAGCTATGACTTTAGTAGGTAGAGACAAGCGCTCAATGCTTCGTAAGACTATGGGTTTGAGAAGGTTTGGAAATGCATCTCCATCGATAAAAAGAGTCATTATTTAACAAACTTTTTGACACGTCCAACTTCACCTGAACTCAAACGTACTTTGATGCCATGTGGGTGGGTAGGGGAGTTGGTGAGTATTTTTTGTACTTTTCCGTAGGTGATGTAGCCTGTACTTTGGTCTTCTTTTAAGACAATACCGACATTCATGCCATATTTAATCTCAGTACGTTTCTGCCCTTCCTGTGACTTGTTTTCTTGCATTTTATGCCTTCGGCTCGTAGTTAAGTAACTTTTTGACGGTATCTACAGAACAGAAGAAGAGTGCATCAAAGAGTGGATTTAGTTTAGTTTTGTTTTCATCTATCACATCAAAAGCTTGAAAGAAAAACCCAGAACCATCTTCAGGATTGGCAGGCTTCACATGAAATACGATAGGTTTGAGTGTACGTACCACATTGAGTATCTTTTTATAGTTCTTTTCATCTTTTTCGGGAAGAAAGTTATCTTGTTTACTCTCATTTTTACGTGCTTTAAGCAGGAGCTGGAGTTTGTCATTAAAAATGACTTTATTCCAAGTGATACTCCCTAGTTCTATATCAAAAGCCATATTGCCAGCAGTCAGAGGATGGGGTTTTGTCTCACGGATGGCTTCCAAGAGGTGTAAAAAGAAGTTTTTTCCTCCGAAGTTGTTTGCACAATTGAGTAGTGTTTCATGATGAAGTTGTTTCTCTTCATCGCTAAGTAAATTAAAGTCTCACATAGTTATTTCTTTATGATAATTTTGTGACATTATAGCGCAAATAACCAATAAACCGAGATTAATGAAGTTAATAAATAATAATAATAATTATTAGTTAGGATTGATGGGGAGATATGAGTAACTGACCTTACGCACCTTTAACAAACCTTAAGCCTCTGCAATTCCAAATAT
>VCAW01000061.1 GCA_013607775.1 Campylobacterota bacterium
GATGCAACTTTTTATAAAAATACTCACCAAAATCTCTGAAATTCAAAATGTTGTCAAGGACAATAAAAACTTTCTACAGATTATCACTGTTCTCAGTGCTTATACGAAAAAAGAGTTGGGTTTTATGTGCGAAAGTTGAGTTAATATTCATATGTACCCTAAAAAGCATAATATACACAGGCTCACAACACAAAAAGAACCTAGATAAAAAGTATTGCCAAATGTAACTAGCTTTAATAGATACTATACTAGAATATAAAGATACAGAGAGGGATTGCATGAGTGAAGGCTTTACTTACCAAAAGAGTGAAAAATACAATGGATACATTGTTTACGACAACACACTTGAGCCCATTATTGAAACACTTGATTATACCAGCACACTTGATACCTGGAACAGCAAAAAAAATGCAGTCATTGCTTTGACCTTATGGTTTGAGTTTCTAGAGCAAAAAAGGCTTGACTTTCAAGATGCAGAAACTGAACACATTCCTGAGTTTAGAACTTGGCTAAAAACACCGCCCGAGTACAGACGCAGACAAAACATAAAGATTATGCACAAAGAGCCCCATATTACAAACGAAACTTGGATGCAGTATCAGTCTCGAGTATCCAAATTCTATGAGCAATATGTCTATCCAAAATTTCCCAATTGCAACATTACTTTCAAAAAGAGTGTCCCCTATAGTCCGTACGACAACTCGGAGACATTTATCTTCAAGAGCAATGTAAAGATAGTTAGCCCCCTTACCAAAGCAATCCCTGTAGATACCATACTAAAAATAATAGCATGCTGCACAAATGAGCGAGACAAGTTACTAATAGAGTTTTTCTACAAATCAGGCATCAGAAGAGGCGAACTATTTAATATCGACAAAGAGCAATTTAAACATGTTCCAAGAGGGCCCAGTCATCCTGCTTTTACTATGTATATCCATGATTCATTCAGTCCGGACGAGGACAAGCAAACAAAAACTGGTGGCAGGGAAGTCTCAATATCCACCAGCTTGGCCGAAAGAATAAGCGGGTATATTGACAACACTATTGACGGAAGACTGACAAACAAAAATGAGCACCATGAAATATTTACTGCACTAAAGACTGTTGGAAAAACAAAAAAAGGTGATCCCCTTAAAGGAGGAACCATTTACAACATATTCAAGAAAGCAGCAAAAAAGGCAGGCTTTCCTCGGTATACTATTCACGACTGCCGTCACAGTTTTGTTACCAACATGTTCTCAAAAAAAGTAGGTATCAAAGACGCAATGGATCAAACTGGACACAAAAACACCAAGACACTCTTTGGGTATCGTTCAAAATCAGACAATGTGACTGACGAGGTTTTGTCGATGATAAGTGAACTTGATACGCAATTCAAAGTCGGCAAATAATCAGTCTAGGCTGCGCCTTGTACTAAGGCGCAACAAGCACCCTCGCTAAGCCAGTCTAGCCTTATCTACTCCACTCATCACTCAACACCTCTGCCTGCTGCATTACCATTTTGATCGCTTCTAACTGCTTGTCGGGTGGGTACGTGTAACGTCTGAGGATGATACGGATCATATTCCTCATCTTAGCTCTCACCGACTCACGCTTCTGCCAGTCCACACTTACGCTATTCCGTAGTTTTTTGGTAAGCTCTATGGCAATGTTCTTGAGTATCTCGTCTCCCATCTCTCTCATAGCAGACTCATTCTCTGCAAGGGCATCGTAGAATGCCAACTCATCAAAGCTCAAGCCCAGCTCTTCCCCATGTTTGTTGGCTTCTGCAAAGTCTTTCGCCATCTGTATGAGTTCTTCTATGACCTTCGCTGTCTCTATGGCTCTGTTATGATACTGCGTGAGTGTAGCCTGTAGTCTGTCGCTAAACTTCTTCTCTTGCACAATGTTCGTCTTGGTCTTCGCTTTGATCTCATCTTTGAGTAGCCGCTCCAGTAACTCCACCGCCAGGTTCTTATGTTCCATATTGGCAACATCTTCAAGGAACTCTGCAGAGAGTATGCCGATGTTGGGTTTGTCCAGTCTGACCAGAGAGAAGATGTCTTCCGCACCCTCAGATACCACGGCATTGTCGATGATCTGCTTAATGGCTTTGTTGGGATCATCTGTTTTAGCAGGTATTCTTCCTGACTTTTGGATAATAGCTTTCACTGCCTGAAAGAAAGCTATCTCTTCTTTATGTGTCTTGGCATCATCGTGTGTACCACAGAGAGAAAATGCCTTCGTGAGTGCCAGCACTTCGTCCGAGTAGCGTTTTTTACCATCTTCCAGTCCCAAGATATGGTTTGCAGCAGGTGCAAGTAACTTATGTGCTTTTGTCATATACTCCGAGTAGTCAAATCCGTGATACATATTTTGCACGATCTCCAAACGCTTCAACATCTCTGCCAACGCTTCTGCCGTGTCTATAGTTCCTGTGCCTTTACCGCCTGCATGTGTGTAAGTCTTGAGTGCATGTTTGAGTTCATTGGCTATACCAATGTAGTCAACCACCAGTCCGCCTTTTTTGTCTTTAAACACACGATTGACTCTGGCGATGGCTTGCATAAGATTATGTGAACGCATAGGCTTGTCTACATACATGGTATGCACGCTTGGAGCATCAAACCCTGTGAGCCACATATCTCTGACGATGACCAGTTTGAGTTCATCTTCAGTGTCTTTAAATCGCTTCTCTATCTCTTTTTTAACTTG
>VCAW01000062.1 GCA_013607775.1 Campylobacterota bacterium
CTATGCAGACATTCATTATTATACTTGATGAGATAGCTAAAATTGAAGATATTGTAAATAGGAATGAAGACTTAGTGAGTATCATCGCTGTATTGCAGGATGTTACTCAGAAAATGCTTGGATTTAGGTGCGAAAGTTAAGTTAAGTAATACTCTTTTCCTATAATAAACGTTGACGGGAACGGCAAAATGATGGCGGATATTACATAAATATGTAATCTCTAATATCCAACCAAAACATACAAAAAGGATTGTGATGAAACATATACTACTCAGTGTGTTACTTTTATCTTTTATGGGTTTACAGACACTTCATGCAGATGACGATGAAGACAAAAAAGATACCTATACACTAGAAGTAAAACACGTACAAACAGACACAGAGGTGGTGGTCAGTTGTGACAATGGCTACTATGAGAAAAAAACAGCTTCAGAAGATGAAGATAAACTCAAATTTAAAGTTCCAAAAGACGAAACATGTACACTAGAGGTTACAACAGATGAACCTTGTTATAAAAATATGAAAGTGATACTAGATGGAGAAGATAAGATTGATTTAGAAGATTTCTATACGCAATCATGTGATGAAGATACGCCTTCACCTACTCCTCCACCTGATACAAATACTACACCTCCAATGAATGGTGACTATATACTCACAGCATGGAATGACTTAGGGATGCACTGTATGGACGGGAATGATTTTTCTGTATTTTCAGTACTTCCTCAATACAACAATCTTCATGCACAACTCAAAGATAAAAATGGAGATTTGATTACCTCTGGTGTCACAATTACTTATGAGTCTACATTAGGTACAGATGGACAAATCAATACTTCAAGTGCAGATAAAACAAACTTTTGGGACTATGTTACAGACTTATTTGGTACAACATTACAGCCAGATGTAGGACTTACAGGTAACCCAATGTCAAGTACAACCCCTGCACCATTAACATTTAATGCAACACACCAATGGTGGGAAGCAGAAGGTATACCTATAACGCCATACAATGATGGTGGAACAAAAAACTACTACCCACTTGTAAAAGTGATTGCTAAAGACAGTACAGGAAAAGTACTTGCGGAAGTAAAAACTGTACTTCCCGTAAGTGATGAAATGGATTGTAAGCGTTGTCACGCAAGTACATCAGGTAATGATGCTAAACCAAATGCTGGCTGGGTAAACAATCAAGATGTAGAGAAAGACTATAAATTTAATATTTACGTCTTCATGATGATGAACATGCAGATGCAGTGAGTAAAAATATGACGGCACTTCAAGCATCAGGATATAACTATGATGCCCAAGGTTTAGAAGCAACGGCAAATAACGGTACTCCTGTACTTTGTGTAGCATGTCACAAATCTAATGCCTTGCCTGGTGTAGGTATTGGTCTTAAAGCATTTACCAATGCTATTCACTCTAAACATGCTGGTGTTACAGATCCGTTCTCAGGTATGAAACTAGGTGATCCAAATAACCGATCTGCATGTTATGCTTGTCACCCTGGTGCACAAACAGAGTGTCTAAGAGGTGCAATGGGTGATGCAAAAGATGGTAATGGTAACAATATTATGCAATGTCAAAGTTGTCACGGTACCATGCATGCAGTAGGAGATAAAAACAGAGAAGGTTGGCTAAACGAACCAAACTGTCAAGCTTGTCACCATGATGGTATACAAGAGACTTCTGCTATAGACCCAGCTACCAATACACTAAGACATGTAATAGATACAAGATTTGCAACCAATCTTAATACGCCTGCAACAGGACTAAGTCTCTTTAGATTCAGTACCGGTCATGGTAAGTTACAGTGTGAGGCCTGTCATGGTGCCACACATGCCATCTATCCTGCACACAATGCTGACAATATCTTAAGTGAAGGTATTCAAGGACATACAGGAACTATTGGAGAGTGTACTGCATGTCATACGAGTATACTGTTGGCGCCGGTCTCATTTGGACACCGCGCCGGAGTTGATGTGGACAGTGCGCC
>VCAW01000063.1 GCA_013607775.1 Campylobacterota bacterium
TGGACACTTTTTATCCTCTATTTGGAAGGTGTATTATAGCTAAAAGTACGGTGTATAGGGCTTTTTATGGGTGTTTGTTTCATGAATATTTTGTGATATCAAGGGCTATAAAGCAATCAGCGTGTGCACTTGCCTGGTCACTTGCCACTAAGAGGTTTTGAGGTGAATTTTATGTATTATTTAGGTGCGAAAGTTAAGTAGTCAATCTTTAGGCATAGCAGTAACCACACTCTCAACCAATACCAAACTAAAGGAAGCTATTCAAAAAGGAAAGCTAGAACTCTCTAAAAAAGTAACCTCAACCATATTGGAGACACTAGAAGCCAATCCAACCAATCAACAGTTATTAGTCAAAAGACTGTGTCTATTTAATCCATTGGTGAACATCAAAAAACCAACGACAGCCAAAGAAGCATTAGACAATTTAGCAACCGCTACAAAGCAGTATGCAGACGGTGCAATCAATGAGAGCCAACCTAGAACGATAGAAGCAGTTAGTAACAGTTATGGTAAAGGTTATGAGATTACAGAGCTTGAAGAGCGTATATCCAAATTAGAGGGGCTATCAAATGTCGAATAAATTTAGAGTGCAGAAACTAGAAACGATACATAGTAAAGATGAAATGGTAGTATTTATTTCACCTGAACTTGATGAAACTATGCCTAAAGGGTCAATACTTAAAAGAGTATTCAACGGAACAACGGTCACAGATACGATATTAAGTGAAGCAGAATATCTTAAAGAGGTCAGTAATCACGATAACATAATAAATGTTGGTGGGAAAATAATTAATTGAGTTTGGCAGTTGTGCGTTTGGACAAGGCAACAATATTAGGGAAAAGATTGTCTGCCAAACTCAAAAAAAAGATAACACATATAAGCATTTACGCACCTTGTGAATAAGATGTGATTAAGTTTAATTATTTGAGTGTTACTAAATAACCAATGACTAAACGTATCTCTCATTTTATTCAAAAAGGTTTTTTAACAACTATTTGATATAATCCCTACATCATCTAATAGCCAAAAGCAAAGGCACATTTGATTTTAGGGGGTTTTTTAGGGGGTCTTTTTTAAAGTAACCCCACAAAGCCCTATAATACGATAAGTTCGGATTATCTCATCGCACCATCTACATTAAATCAAAATTTTCCAATTAACATATTCTTCAAAACTTATAGTATAATTTCATTATTAAAATAATAATCAGGATTTATAATGGATAAAAGTTTAATGATTTTCATTGCTATTGGGCTTGGGGCTCTGTATCTGGTGACCAATTTTATTGGTGATATTCAAGCAGAAGATGATGCTTATAAAAATAGTGGATATCAACAAGAGCATATTTACGATAAATATCAAACTACTGATAGTGTAGGGCAAGATATTTTTTAGATGTGACTGGGGCAGATGTGAAGACACAGCTTGGTGCATGGAACAACTCATTGTTAAAAGATGAATTTTTAGACCTCTTCCCAGATTTTACAGAGATGAAAAATTTTATTAATGATAGAGTTCGTGGTAAAATACTTAAAGATAAACTTACAAAAACAGTAACAACTATTGAAGATAAATTCTTTTCTGGGGGGAGTTACTGCAGAAGATGCCAAGCGTGAGCTTGGCACACTGAAGTAATTAGCGACAAGGGTCAGTCATATTGCTTTGGTTAGCATAGAAATAGACTTCAACACGTCTGTTGAGGGCTTTGTTTCTTGCTGAGTTATTTGGTGCGATAGCTTTTTCGTATGAACACCCTTTGGTAAATGGTCTACCATTCACTGCCAATAGGTTTCCTACCGTTTGTGCACGTCTTTGTGAAAGTCTCTGATTGTATTCATAACTTCCTGTATTATCGGTAAATCCAGCCACACCTACAACAGTTTGAGGATAATTGGCAAGGAGTTGTCCTACTTTTTGTACTTTATTTCTTGCACCTGGTTGTAACCTTGCCGAATCTGTAGCGAACATCATAGAATCTCTAAACATAATTTTCACATAATTTGGATGTTTAGATACGATAATTGTATTGTTTGGATCCAGAGCGGCAAGAGGGTCATTGTTTACCCCTGTTCCTAGAGCCCGTGCCATAGCATTTGCCTGTTCGTCCATATTGTACCCTATAGCACCACCGAGTGCAGCGCCTAAGAGACCGCCAATTACGGCACTTTTTGCATCATGTCGTCCTGTATTGTATCCTATCATTGCTCCTGCTACTGCACCTGTGGCAGCACCTGTTTTGGTACGGTCATAACTTCCATCTTCAACTAGTCCGGGTTGATTATAACATCCTGCAAGCATAAAGACAGCAGCAGTTGAAGCGAGTATTGTTTTATGTAGTTTCATCTAAATTCCTTTTTTCATTTATTGCCATCCGCCATTGTTTACGGGAGGAGGGTTGTTGCTGTCTACAGCACTTCCGACACCTGCCCCTACTGTGGCACCGAGAAGTCCACCGACAACGGCACTGCCACCTCTGCTATGGTGTCCAGAGTTGTTGTATCCTATGGCTGAACCTGCCAAAGCTCCAACAACAGCACCTGTTTGTGCCCCACTGTTTGGATTGGGGGCACTATTGTTTGTGCAGGCAGTAAAGAAGCTTATTGCAATGCTTACAATAAGTATATTTTTTAGTTTTTCTGTATGCATATCATTCCTTTAATCGAATATTTACCCAAATAACGAAATAGAAGAGCCACTTGCAGATTACCAAAAACAACCCACAATTTAAGCTAAATTAAATTT
>VCAW01000064.1 GCA_013607775.1 Campylobacterota bacterium
CAATAAAACACGGAGAAAAAATGAAGATTTATTAGAAATTGAGATAAATTATCGATAATCGTACCTTTGAGAGATTTTTTTAATCTCTTAGTTTGGCATAATTAAGAATTAGTTGATTGTTGGGTTTGAATTTGCAAGTGGCTCTATGCTATAATTGCACCAATAATACCTCTCGTTCCATTTAGGAGCGTATGCAGAAAGATAATCAACCATGCAAGAACAACCATTAAAAAAAGTAGCCATCGTAGGACGTCCTAACGTAGGAAAGTCATCATTATTTAACCGTCTCGCGCGACAACGTGATGCTATTACATCAGATATGTCTGGGACAACCCGTGACATCAAAAAACGTATCGTAACTATTTCACAAAACCGTGAGTTTGAAGTACTTGATACTGGGGGGATAGACTATTCCACAGCGCTTTTTACTAAAGTAGCAGAGTTTTCACTGCGTGCTGCAGAAGAAGCAGACATTATCATCTATATGGTTAATGGTAAAAGTATCCCTGATGCAGAAGATAAAGAACTCTTCTATAAACTCCAAGAGATGAACAAACCTCTAGCACTTGTGGTCAACAAAATTGATAACGACAAAGAAGAAGAGCGTTACTGGGAGTTTTTGGAGTTTGGGGCGGATGCGACTTTTCCTATGTCAGTAAGTCATAACCGTTATTTTAATGATTTCTATGCATGGATGGAAGAACATATCCCTGCACCCCAAGAGGAAGAAGAAGGACTTGTACTTGAAGAGGACACTGAGATAGACCCCTTCGCTCAAATAGTTGAACAGATACATGCTGAGTATCAAGAAGAGGAAGACAATGAGATACGTGTTGCCATCATCGGTCGTGTCAATACAGGAAAGTCTTCTTTACTGAATGCATTGTTGGGTGAAGAGCGTTCAGTAGTTTCAGATGTTGCTGGTACTACCATCGACCCTATTGATGAGAAGATAGAGTATAGAGACCATGAAATCACTTTTATCGATACTGCAGGGATTCGTAAGCGTTCCAAAATTGTAGGTATAGAGAAGTATGCCCTTACCCGTACCACGGAAATGCTCAAAAAAGCAAATCTTATACTACTCGTTTTAGATTCTACACAACAGATATCAGAGCTTGATGAGCGTGTAGCAGGACTGATAGAAGAGCATAAACTTGCCTGTCTCATCGTTTTAAACAAATGGGATATAAAAGAGGACAGAAGTTATGAAGAAGTAGTAGACGATGTGCGTGATGAGCTGAAGTTCTTACACTATGCACCTTTTATTACCATCTCTGCAAAAACTGGGTTGAGAGTCAACAAAATACTTGACCAAATTGTAGACATCTATGGACGTTATAAAAGACGTATTCCTACCTCTAAACTCAATGATACTTTACGTGCAGCCATACGCCGTCACCATGTACCATCACATCATGGTGCTGTGGTAAACATCAAGTTTGCTACACAGCATGAGACCAAACCACCCAAAATTGCACTGATTACCAATAGACCAGAGTTTTTGCACTTCTCCTACATTCGTTACCTTGCCAACTTCTTTAGAGAAAAATTTGACTTCGAGGGCGTACCATTAGATATCGTTGCACGTAAACGTGGTCAACGTTTTGAAGAAGATGATGAATTTCAATAAATCCTTAATTCCTAATTCCTAATTTCCTGCTATAATTTTAAAAAATTATAGCAGGAACGACGATGCGTGTACTTACAGGAATCCAAGCCTCAGGGAAACTTCATATAGGAAACTATTTTGGTGCCATGAAGCCTATGGTAGAACTTCAAGAAGAGAATGAACTCTTTACTTTTATAGCCAATTATCACTCACTTACCACGTCTAAAGATGCACAGACACTTAGACAATATACTACAGATGCTGCTGTAGATTATCTCTCTGTAGGGTTAGACCCAAACAAAACAACCTTTTGGGTGCAGAGCCATGTGCCTGAAGTGTTGGAACTGTACTGGATACTTTCTAAGTTTACACCTATGGGTTTACTTGAACGTGCACACTCCTACAAAGACAAGGTTGCCAAAGGTATCTCTGCCAATCATGCACTTTTCTCTTACCCTGTACTCATGGCTGCAGATATTCTTATGCTTGACACAGAGATTGTCCCTGTAGGGAAAGATCAGATACAACATGTTGAAATGACCCGGGACATTGCTACTAAGTTCAACAATGAGTATGGAGAGATATTTGTACTTCCTGAACACAAGGTGGCAGAAGAAGTAGCTACCATTCCTGGGATAGATGGACAAAAAATGTCTAAGTCTTATGACAATGCTATCGATCTTTTTATGGATGAAAAACCTTTACAGAAGAGATGTAACAAAATCATCTCCTCTTCTACCCCATTGGGTGAACCTTTAGAGTGGGAAAATGACAATATTTATGCCTTAGCATCACTCTTTTTAGATGAAGAACAAAAACAAGAACTTCAAGCACGTTATAAGAGTGGGAAAGAGGGGTATGGTCACTTTAAGAAGTATCTAAAAGAGTTAATTTGGGAAGAGTTAGGCGAAGCGCGTGAGAAACGTGAATATTATCTCTCTCATATGGATGAGGTCAATGATATTTTGGCAATGGGTGCAAAAAAGGCACAAGCTATAGCCCAAAACAAGATGTCTAAAGTCAGAGAGGCGATCGGACTTTAATCAGATAAAGAAAACCACATAATGGTTTTCCTTATCTCTTTTTATAGACCATCCAAAGCTGCATCAATTGCTTCACCAATTTCATCACTCACTTCTTCTTGTGGTAATTTTTCAGGTTCACCTGAAGACTTCTTTTCTACATTGACATTTTCTTGTACCTTTACAGGCTCAGAAGATTTTTTGTCTGCTTCTTCTGCATAGTGTTCAAGATTTTCCATATACGAACTTTTAGATTTGTCCTCCACCACTGCACCTAAATCATCTTTGGTAATTTCTGATTTGACAGCCACTTCATTTGTATGGTCTTCTTTTCTAGCATCGACTTTCACATCAACATCATCTCCATAGCCTTCTAAACTATTAAGATAAGCACTTGTTTTTACTTTTACTTTTGCTTTTTTATTGGATGATATCACTGCACTGATATCATCAATACTGTCCTCTTCAATCATGTTGTATTGCACAATCAAATAAATCACAGCCAAAGATAAAAGACCCACAAGGAATATAGCAAAACTTTCTAACATATTTTTCATTTTCTATCCCTTCTTTATTTGTTGGTGACCGTAGTAAACCCTAAGATTTTCCACATTGCAAACCCACCTCGATAATAAAGTAA
>VCAW01000065.1 GCA_013607775.1 Campylobacterota bacterium
CTATGCAGACATTCATTATTATACTTGATGAGATAGCTAAAATTGAAGATATTGTAAATAGGAATGAAGACTTAGTGAGTATCATCGCTGTATTGCAGGATGTTACTCAGAAAATGCTTGGATTTAGGTGCGAAAGTTAAGTTATTTCTTTAAAGCAGGAAAATGAAGAGCTAGCTTCTATTCTTGAAGATTCAAGTAATGAAATCTATATTATAGATGTGCAAACATTTCAATACCTCTATGTCAATAAAGAAGCCCTACGGAAACTTGGATATAGCCGTGATGAAATGTATCGAATGACTATTTTTGATATAAATAAATCACTCTGTAAATCTCATACAAAAAAATAGAAGAACAACTTTTAAAACATGGTTCCACTTTTAATAGAACGGTGCATACCAAAATAGATGGAAGTACTTACCCTGTCCAATCCTATATACAACATAGACATTATCAGGGGAGAGAAGTCAGCATTATTTTTGACATTGATATATCTGAGCTCATCAAGGCAGAAGAGAAACAACGACAACAAGGACAAATCTTGGAGCAGATTCAAGACTCTGTCATCTCTACAGATTTAGATGGCATTATTACCCACTGGAACCATGGAGCACAGACAATACATGGATACAGTGCAGATGAGATGATTGGACAACATGTACATGTACATGTACTTTACCCTGAAAATGAACATCAAAAAGTACAATGGATTCAGCAACAGGCATTATTGCACGGGGTCTACCAAGATCAAATTACGAAAATTACGAAAAATGGCGATTTGATTTACACCAATATTACAGCATCGATACTGAAAAATGATGCAGGAGATGTCATTGGTATTACACGGTATTCTCAGGATATCACACAAAAGAAAGAGATAGAAGATAAACTCAAAATACAGACGAAGTTACTAAATTTTCAAGCCTATCATGATGCCTTAACCAAACTGCCTAACCGTGCACTCTTTGATGACAGGCTACAGCAATCCATCACCCATGCACATAGACACAATGAAAAGTTTGCCCTGCTTTTTATAGATCTAGACAATTTTAAACAGATTAATGACACACTAGGACACCACTATGGGGATGAAGTTCTTAAAATCATTGCAGAGAGACTCTCTACCTGTCTTTTAGAAGAAGATACTCTGTCGCGCGTTGGAGGAGATGAATTTACACTCTTAAGACAAAACTTGGAAACCTCCGAATCTGCCTCAAAAATTGCAAAAAATATCATTCAAGTTTTAAAACCAAAAATTGTGCTCGATGGACATACACTTCATATCGCTGCAAGTATTGGTATCAGCCTTTACCCCAAAGATTCTATCTTAAAGAATGATCTTCTCAAGTATGCAGATACCGCTATGTATAAAGCCAAAGATGAAGGAAGAAACAACTACCAGTTCTACTCTTCTGAAATGACACGACTTGCCTTTGAAAAAGCTGTCATGGAATCTGCATTACACCGTGCTATAGAAGAGGATCAATTTGTTGTGTATTACCAACCTCAAATTGACATACGAGACAATAGTATTATAGGTCTTGAAGCACTTGTTCGTTGGAATCATCCGGATATGGGCTTAATACTACCCGATAAATTCATTTCTTTAGCAGAAGAATCGACCTTTATTCAAGAACTAGATAACTATGTTATGTGCCAAGCTATGACAGATATCAAAGAGCTCTATAGTCTAGGGTTAAATCCAGGTGTGCTGTCATTAAATCTATCTATTAAACAGCTTATGATATATTAAAAAAACGTATCAAAGATACAAACTTTAATGTTACATGGCTAGAGTTTGAAATTACTGAGTCTCAAATGATGCTTAACCCTATGAAGTCTATCGAAATATTACAGACTATCAGTGATATGGGTATAAAAATCTCTATAGATGACTTTGGTACAGGCTATTCCTCTTTGGCATACCTTAAAAAATTACCCGTAAATAAACTAAAAATTGACCAATCATTCATACAAGACTTACCTGAAGATGAAGAAGATGCAGCCATTACAAATGCTGTGATTGCCTTAGCAAAAAGTTTAAAACTTTCACTCATAGCCGAAGGTGTAGAAAAACATAAACAGATTGAGTATCTTATGAAACATGAATGTTATTTGATTCAGGGATATTACTATTCAAAAGCACTTTCTAAAGCAGATATTACAACCTACATACAAAATAATGTCATTATGTCACTGGATATTTTGTAGATATTAGGTGCAACGATAAGCCGGGTTTTGTCGTGGGTAGTTATTTATCTAGGCATAGTGTTGCCACTATGCTCGAGCGAAGTATGTGTGCTGAGTGAACAGCTTGCAAAGCTTATACCATATACTTCTTGCTGCGGACAGGGTTTACCTAGCTACCTATGTTACCATAAGTACTGGTGGGCTCTTACCCCACCCTTTCACATTGACCATACATAAAAGATATGGACTACTTTCTCTCTGTTGCACTTGCCCTCAGATTACTCTGGCCATCTGTTAGATGGAGCCCTGCTTTGCTTGCAGCCCGGACTTTCCTCTCGTGACAAAGATGTCACCAGCAACTACCTGTTGCACCTGATGCGAATTATAGCATATTAAAATATGGATAATCCAGTCTTAGTCGTAAATTTCTCCAAAGCCAATGTCCCTGCATGAGAGTTTCCATACTTATTGAGTGCTGGTGACCATACTGCAATAGACATCACGCCAGGGACAACAGCTGCGATACCTCCGCCTACACCACTTTTGGCAGGAAGTCCCACATGAAAAGCAAATTCACCACTGGCATCGTAATGTCCACAAGTAAGCATGACCGCATTAATACGCTTTGCCTTACGCGTACTCACAAACTCTTTACCTATGATAGGGTCAGTACCACCAAAGGCTAAAAAAAGCATAGAACGAGAGAGTTCTTCTGTATTCATAGTAATCGCACAGTGTTTGAAGTAGGTCATAACTGAACCTAAAACATCATTTTCAAAATTACCAAAACTTTTCATAAGTCTGGCAAGTGCCAAGTTTCTATCTCCATGCTCCATCTCAGAATTAGCAACCACTTGGTCAAATGAGAGTGTAGGATTACCCGATATCTCGCGTATAAAGTTCATAATCACTTCAAGTGTTTTATACTCATCTTTGTAGTGACTAATCAGTGCATCGGTAATCGTAATCGCACCAGCATTGATAAATGGATTACGGGGGATACCATTTTCATACTCTAGCTGTACCAAAGAGTTGAAAGGATTACCTGAAGGCTCTACACCTACCCTTTTGTAAAGTTCTTTAGAGTAGATATCTAATGCTAAAGTAAAAGTGAATACTTTAGAGATACTCTGTATCGAAAAAGCTTTTTTACTGTCTCCTACTGAATATACAGTACCATCTGCCAAAGTCACAGTCATAGCAAACTGACCTTTCTCTACTTCTGCCAAAGCAGGGATATAATCTGCCACTTTCCCACGCAGGAGTTCAGGCTGTATTTCATCATAGATTTCATCAAGTATTTGTTGGTAATTCATAGGCATACTTTTTTAGAATATTATACTCTAAATAAAAAGAAAAGGGGAGTTAAATTTGAAGGTTTGAAGATATAAGGAGAAGGAGAAGGAGACTTTTATTCAGTCAATGACTGAACAAAGCCTCTTTATCTGAAGGAATTAAGCTTCTTCTGCAGCTGTGATTGCTTCTAAAGCATATTTTTGACCAAGTTCATATGCCAATTTATTTGGCTTATGGAATCTTTCAGGAACCGCTGCAAGCATTGTGTCCACTAAAAGTTTATCGTCAATTGCATGTGTATATGTATTGGCGATAGCCAATGCAACAACAGACTGAGTCAGTACAAGTTTTACTTCCTCTTTAGCGATAGTAATAATAGGTATCTCAACGATATTCCATTTTTTTCTATCTTCATCTGTTGGGTGTACGAGATTTGGATCTACAACGATAGTTCCACCTTCACGTACTCCACTTTTAAATTGCTGATAAGAAACATCTGCAACAGAAAGCATAAAATCAATTTGACCATCAATGGCATATGGATACCATATTTCATTGTCATCAAGTTGAATATCGACAACTGTTGGTCCCCCACGTACTTGTGATGTATAGGTAGCAGTTTTCATTCCAAAACCACCTTGGTTAATTTTTGCTGATGCAAAAATAGTCCCAGCAAGAAGAACACCCTGTCCACCAACACCTGTAAATCTCATTACTTTTCTAGTACTCATTGTGTTCTCCCTTATATCTTTTTCTCAAAATCATCTTGTGTGATTTTGCCACGTTTACCTTGGTGTGCATCGATAACCATTTGGTACGACTCACAATACTCGCGCTGTGTATCATCATGGTGAAGTACACCTGTTGGGAGTAAGTTCATTTTCTCTTCAGCAGGAAGTGAATCCCATTTTTTCTTAGTTGTAGTAATGCTATCAATCCAGTCAAGTGTATCCATAGCAGCAACCATCTTGTTCTTACGACCAAGGTTGATGTGACAGTTTGTCAATGCATCTACGTACGAGAAACCTTTATGCTCTAAAGCTTGCTTGAATATTTTTTCAAGTTTTTTAGGTTTTGTTACGGCTTCGCGTGCTACAAATGTTGCACCTGCAGCTTCCATGAGCTTACATGCATCAAAAGTTGGGTCAATGTTACCAATCTTTTGTGTTACAGTCCACATACCTTGTGGCGTAGTAGGACTTGTTTGAGAGTTTGTCAAACCATAAATAAAGTTTTGGATAACAATCATAGTCATGTCTATGTTTCTTCTTGCACCATGTACAGAGTGATTTGTACCAATAGCAAATGCATCACCATCACCAGTAACCACAACCACTTTTTTACTAGGGTTAGCAAGCTTAACACCTGTAGCAAAAGCTACTGTTCTACCATGTGTAGTGTGTACCGTATTGAAGTCAACATAAGAAGAGAATCTTCCTGAACATCCAATACCAGAAACAACACATACATCATCTTTAGCATAACCTAAATCATCTACCGCTCTAACGAACGCTTTCAAGACGATACCGTCTCCACATCCCCAACACCATAGTGTTGGCATTTTTTCCATTCTTAAGTATCCATCGTAGTTAAATGCCATGACTAAAATACCTCCTTAACTTCATCAATAATATCTTGTGGTGAGAAAGGACGTCCATTAGTTTTTACTAATTTATTGATATCTCTTCTTCCTATACATCTTTGTATCTCTTCTAGGTACTGACCTTGGTTTAGCTCAATAGAAAGTACATTTTTAAACTGTTTTCCAAGTTCATTGAGTCTCTCTTCTGGACTTGGCCAGATAGTGATAGGTCTAAACATACCTGCTTTAATACCATCTTCTCTAAGTCTTACAACTGCTTCTTTAATAGCCAAAGACGCTGAACCATAACCGATAAGAAGAATGTCTGCATCATCAACCATAAACTCTTCATTGAGTTCAATCTCGTCTCTGTGTGCATCGATTTTATTGAAAAGTCTGTCGATAAGTAATCTACAAGTCTCAATCTCTTCAGTTGGGAAACCCATAGCGTCATGGTGAAGTCCTGTAAAGTGGTATCTGTACCCTTGGAACATTGGGTTAAGTACTGCTGGCTCATCTTGTGCCACACCGTATGGTCTGTAATCTTCTGGTGCACCATCAAAACTTTTTCTAGGTACAACGCCTGCTTGCACTTCTTCAAGTGTAGGAAGCACTGCTTTAGCATGCATCAAACCAAGTGTAGCATCAAGGAGTACAAATACTGGCTGCATAAATCTATCTGCAAGATTAAATGCTCTTACTGTTTCAGTATAACATTCAGCCAATGTACCTGCACAAAGTGCAATAGATTTGTAATCACCATGTGATGGGTTTTTTGCCTGAGCAATATCACCCTGTGCCACACGTGTTGGAAGACCAGTTGATGGTCCCCCTCTCATTACGTTTACAACAACCAATGGCACTTCTGCCATTTGTGCAAGTCCAAGGTTCTCAGCTTTAAGTGAAATACCAGGTCCTGATGTTCCTGTCATAGAACGTACACCTGACATTGATGCACCAATTGCAGCTGCAATTCCACCAATCTCATCTTCCATTTGGATACATGCACCACCAACTTCAGGAAGGATATCTGAGATATACTCCATTACTTCTGTTGATGGTGTAATAGGATACCCACCATAAAACTTACAGCCACAATCTACAGCTGCTTGTGCTGCCAAGTGGTTACCTGGCATAACAACTTCTCTTTTACCGTCTTTTATTACGACGTTTTCACCACCTGCACCCATTAGTTGGCCTCCTTGTAATCTTTTGGTAATCTATACCCATTTTCAGCAATTGCTTCTTGTCTTGCTTTTGCAGAGTCTGTTAACTTTGCAAACTTAAACTCTTGTTTTGTTGCTACATAAATAGCGAAATCTGGACATGATAGTTCGCACTCATTACATCCGATACATGCATCTGGCATTACAATCTCGATATTTGCACCAAGAGTTGAATGTGGATCTGCTTTCATAGAAAGTACACCTGCTGGACATGCGTCCACACAAATATCACATGCTTTACATCTAGCTGAATCTACCCATACAGGAGTATTCGCTGGAGCTGTCATTAATGTTGACATTGGTTCCCCTTTTTTTATAAATATTACGTGAGGTTTATTATTCACTAGAATTAGAATAGCTTAGTTTTAGTAAAGTGGGTATGAATAAGGTTTAATTGTCTTTATTGTAAGTAGGGTTGTTACTATTTGAAGCAAGTAAATAGTCAAATAAATAAGAGTTTTTTTCTCTATATTTAAGATATTTTTTGAAGAAAGTTATACGAGAAAGAATTGAGGGCAAAGCCCTCAAAATAAAGGAGAAGAGATTAAGATAAAACTTCTTTTACAGCTTTACCAATTTCTGCTGGAGAAACAACGACTTTTACGCCTGCAGCCTCAAGAGCATCCATTTTTTCTTTTGCAGTTCCAGCAGATCCAGAAATGATAGCACCTGCGTGCCCCATTCTTTTACCAGCTGGAGCAGTTTGACCTGCGATGAACGCAACCACTGGTTTAGTGATATTTTCTTTAATGAACTTCGCTGCTTGAATTTCAAGATCTCCACCAATTTCACCAATCATTACAATTGCTTCTGTATCTGGATCTTCTTGGAACATTTTAAGAAGTTGTTTGTATGAAAGTCCAATAATTGGATCTCCACCGATACCTACTGCTGCAGTAATACCGAAACCTTCTTTAATAACTTGGTTTGCACCTTCGTATGTCAATGTACCTGACTTAGAGATAAGACCAACATTTCCTTTTTTGAAAATATTACCTGGCATAATACCAATTTTACACTCATCAGCAGTAATCACACCTGGACAGTTTGGCCCGATAGTCATCATGCCATTTTTAACCGCACACGCTTTGGCAGCTTGCATGTCACGTACAGGTGCACCTTCAGTAATAATCACTGCAAGTTCGATACCCGCAGACGCTGCTTCCATCACTGCGTCACCAACAAATGCTGGTGGTACAAATACCATAGATACTGTAGCACCTGTAGCTTGTACAGCTTCTTTTACTGTATTAAATACTGGTTTCCCAAGGTGAGTTTGTCCACCTTTACCTGGTGTTACACCACCTACAATTTGTGTACCATAATCCATACATTGCTCAGCATGGAAAGTACCTTCTCCACCTGTAAAACCTTGAACGATTACTTTTGTATCTTTATTTACTAAAATTGACATCTATTACTCTCCCTTTGCCGCTGCTACTGCTTTTGCTGCACCATCACCGAGGTCTGTTGCTGCGATTACGTTGTCGATATTTGCATTTTTAAGAATCTCTGCTGCTTCTGGAGCATTTGTTCCATCAAGTCTAACAATCACTGGTACATTTACATCTACCAATTTTGTCGCCTCCAAGATACCATTTGCAATTCTGTCACATCTTACAATTCCACCAAAGATATTTACAAAAATAGCTTTTACATTTGGATTTTTAAGAATGATTTCAAATCCTTTTGCTACTGTCTCAGCATTTGCTGAACCACCAACATCAAGGAAGTTTGCAGGTGTTCCACCCATATAATTAATCGTATCCATTGTACCCATCGCAAGACCGGCACCATTTACCATACAACCAATCTCACCATCAAGAGCAATGTAAGAAAGACCATACTGGGATGCTTCTCTTTCATCTGGGTCTTCTTCTGAGATATCTCTCATATCTTCGATATCTGGGTGACGTCCAAGTGCAGAGTCATCGAATCCCATTTTTCCATCAAGTGCAAGGAAGTTTCCTTCTGCTGTTTTGATAAGTGGATTGATTTCAATCATTTCTGCATCATTTTCCATATAGAGTTTGTAGACTTTTTTAGCAAAATCTATCATCTTTTTCTGCTCAGATTTGTCTGTGATACCTAGACCAAATACAAGCTCTCTACCATGATACCCTTGGAAACCAAATGCAGGGTCTACTGCAATTTTGATGATTTTTTCTGGTGTCTCATGTGCTACAGTTTCAATATCCATACCACCTTCAGTAGAAGCCATGATAATAGGCATTTCAGCTGCTCTGTCAAGTACAACAGAAAGATACAACTCATCTACAATGTTTGCGCCCTCTTCGATGTACACTTTTTGAACCAATTTTCCTTCAGGTCCTGTTTGGTGTGTTACCAAAGTCATACCAAGAATCTCAGTTGCCAATTCTCTTACTTCTTCTTTTGACTTAGCAAGTTTTACACCACCACCAAGTCCTCTACCACCTGCGTGAATTTGGGCTTTTACAACCCATACACTTCCACCAAGTTCACCTGCATTTGCTACTGCTTGCTCTGGTGTATTGGCGATGATACCTTTAGGTGTTGGAACACCATACTTTTGGAATATTTGTTTCGCTTGATACTCATGAATATTCACGTGTACTCCTTTTTATATAATGCATATATTATACGCCTAAAGATAATAAAAGATGATTAATTTCATAAGAGATGATAAGTTTTTCAGGGGGTGTGTTAAATATCTACACAGTATAGCCGTAGAAGTAAGTGCTCCTTTTTGCAACAAAAGGAGCCTTTAAATAAAAGTTGAAAATTAAGCCTTTGGAGCAATCATCTCTTCAGGTTTAACATTTTTATCAAAGTCTTCAGCAGACATAAGTCCAAGTGCTACAGCTTCTTCTTTGAGTGTTGTACCATTGGCATGAGCAGTTTTTGCAATCTTAGCTGCATTTTCATAACCAATATGCGGATTGAGTGCTGTTACCAACATAAGAGAATCATTTAAAAATCTGTCAATATTTGCTCTAATTGGTTCAATACCTACTGCACAGTTTGTATCAAAACTTCTCATTGCATCCGCAAGGAGTTTGGTTGATTGGAGGATATTGTATGCAATTACTGGTTTAAATACATTCAGTTCAAAGTTACCTTGAGATGCTGCAAAACCTACAGCTGCATCATTACCCATAACTTGAACAGCTACCATAGTAAGTGCTTCTGCCTGTGTAGGGTTTACTTTACCTGGCATAATAGAAGAACCTGGTTCATTCGCAGGAATTTCGATTTCACCAAGTCCACATCGTGGTCCTGAAGCTAGCCATCTTACGTCATTGGCTATTTTCATACAGTTTGCTGCAAGTGCTTTAAGTGCTCCTGAGAGTACTACTTCAGCATCATGACCGGTAAGTGCATGAAATTTATTTGGTTGAGATACAAAACCGTAATCTTTATCCATAAAGGTATTGAGTTGTTCTGCAACCAGGTTTGAAAAGTCTGGGTGTGAGTTAAGTCCTGTACCTACTGCAGTTCCTCCGATAGCAAGTTCTCTACAGTAAACCAATGCATCATTGATTTGTTTGAGGTTTGTCTCAAGCATTGCCACATAACCAGAAAGCTCTTGACCAAGTGTTAAAGGTGTTGCATCCTGTAAGTGTGTTCTACCTATTTTTACCACATCTGCAAACGCTTTTGCTTTAGCATCAAGTGTATTTTTAAGTTGATTCAGTGCAGGGATAAGGTTATCAGTTACAGCCACTACTTCAGCGATACGCATACCTGTTGGGTAGGTGTCATTTGAACTTTGCCCTTTGTTTACATCATCATTAGGGTGTACCAAGTGCTCTTTTGTAAAGTCTGCACCTAAAACCTCAGTTGCCTTGTTGGCAACCACTTCATTCATGTTCATGTTAGACTGTGTACCTGAGCCTGTTTGCCACACAACCAATGGAAAGTTGTCATCAAGCTCACCAGAGAGTACAATATCACATGCTTTAGCAATAGCATTTGTTTTTTCATCGTCTAGACGACCAAGACCATTGTTTACCAAAGCACAGGCTTTTTTCAAATTTGCAAATCCATATACCACTTCAAGAGGCATTTTTTCATTACCTATTTGAAAGTTATGTACCGATCTTTGTGTTTGTGCAGCCCAGTATTTATCGGCAGGGACTTGCATCTCTCCCATTGTGTCTTTTTCTATTCTATATTCCATATTTTATCCTTTACAAATATTACTATTAATCAAAAAAGTTTTTTTCTTTAAGTACGTTAATCATACCTCTAACAGAGTCAACACTTTTTGCAAATTTTCTTTTTTGACCCTCGCTAAGTGTCATTTCAAATAGTTTTTCAACCCCATTTGCACCAAGTGCTACAGGTACACCAGAGACCACATCAGAGTGTCCATAGTGACCATCAAGTAATACTGCACAAGGATGAATCTGCTTTGTATCTTTTAAAATAGCTTCTACCATGATTGCTGTTGATTTCGCAGGTGCATAGTATGCTGAACCTGTTTTAAGATAACCAACAATCTCAGCTCCTCCACCCTTCGTGCGTTCAACGATTTCTAAAATCTCTTCTTCATCTAGCACATCAGTCAAAGGAACACCCGCAACTGTAGAAAACTTAGGAAGTGGTACCATATCATCACCATGTCCACCCATTACTGAAGCACGAATCTGTCCTGCACCATAACCAATCTTTTCATGGATAAAGTGTGCCATTCTTGCAGAATCCAAGATACCCGCCATACCGATAACTCTCTCTTTAGGGAAACCGGAAGCTTTCAGCGCCACATAAGTCATCACGTCAAGTGGGTTAGAGACCATAATGATAATGGCATCAGGTGCATGTTCTTTTACATCTGCTACAACTTCACGTGTAATTTCAGCATTAATCATAAGAAGGTCATCTCTACTCATACCTGGAAGTCGTGGAGACCCTGCAGTAATAACTACAACATCAGAACCAGCCATATCCGCTGCATCTTCTGCTACTGACACAAGTGTATGCATACGTGCCGCATTGGCAGCTTGTGACATATCTAGAGCTTTACCTTTTGCTATCTCTACATTTCTATCTCTTAAGACAATCTCGTGACATACACCTTTCATCGCCAATGAATACGCTACCGTAGCTCCAACATTTCCTGCACCGATAATCGATACTTTTTTACCTTTGTTCATTTATTCTTCCTTTAAGTGAGTACTATAGGGGACCTCAAAGCAAAACATAAATCATAATGTTTGTTATCAATTATGCTTTGCGACAAAAGAGGCTACATCAACCCTATGTTAAGTGAGACGGATGTCTCGGGAGTATCTTTTTACACTAGATACTTAAGAAGTGGGTGCGAAGGAAAATCCTTCGCGAAGTGTGACGCTTAGATAGCGTCAATAATTGCATTTAAAGTTGCAGATGGTCTCATCGCAGCTTCTGCTTTTGCATCATCTGGGTGGAAGTAACCACCGATATCTTGTGCTTTACCTTCAACAGCAAGAAGCTCTTCAATAATCTTAGCTTCATTCTCTTTGAGTGCAGCAGCTACAGGAGCAAATTTCTCTGCAAGTTCAGCATTCTCACCGTTTGCAAGTGCATCTGCCCAGTATTGTGCTACGTAGAAGTGCGACGCTTTATTGTCAGGCTCTCCACATTTTCTGCTTGGTGCTTTGTTGTTATCAAGGTAACCCTCATTTGCAACATCAAATCCTGCAGTCAATGCAGCTAACTTTTCATCAGAGTGTTTTTGACCGATAAATCTTAATGACTCAGCCAATGCCAAGAACTCACCAAGTGAATCCCATCTTAAGTGACCTTCAGCCAAGAATTGATCAACGTGCTTAGGAGCAGATCCACCAGCACCAGTTTCATAAAGTCCACCACCAGCAAGCAAAGGAACGATAGAAAGCATTTTAGCAGATGTTCCAAGCTCTAAGATTGGGTACATATCTGTAAGGTGATCTCTAAGAACGTTACCAGTAACAGCGATAGTATTTTTACCTTCTCTTACTCTGGCATTTGTAAATCTTGTAGCATCTGTAACATTCATGATCTGAATATCTAGTCCATCTGTATTAAACTCTGGAAGATATTTATTTACTTTTTTGATCATCTCAGCATCGTGTGCTCTGTTTTCATCTAACCAGAAGATAACAGGTACTTTCTCAATCTGACCTCTTTCAGCTGCTAGTCTAATCCAATCTTTGATAGGGATGTCTTTTGCTCTAGACATTCTCCAGATATCACCTTTTTCACACTCAAATGACATGAGCTCTGTACCATCTTCAGCAGTTACAGTAACAGTTCCAGCTTCTTCTAGTTCAAATGTTGTTGGGTGAGAACCATACTCTTCTGATTTTTGAGCCATAAGACCAACGTTTGCCATTGAACCCATAGTTGTTACATCATATTGACCATTTTTTACACAGTCTGCTACCATCTCTTCGTGGAACATCGCATATGTAGAGTCAGGAACAACAGCAACACATTCAACTGCATCACCATTTCTGTTCCACTGTTTACCACCTTCACGTACAACAACAGGCATAGAAGCATCAATAATAACATCGTTAGATGCATTAAAGTTTGTTGTTCCTTTGTCAGAATCAACCATTGCTATTTCTGGGTTATCAGACTCAACTACTGCTTGGAATGCTGCTTTGATTTCAGCTTCTTTTGGGTGTCCTGCGATTTTTTTCTCTAAATCTGACATACCTTGGTTTGGTTTGACACCAAGCTCTGCAAACTCAGCTGCATACTTGTCAAATACATCTTGGAAAAATACAGTAAATGCATGACCAAACATAATAGGATCAGAGATTTTCATCATTGTTGCTTTAAGGTGGATAGACCATAAAACGCCATTTGCTTTTGCATCTTCGATTGTTTTAGCGATAAATGTTTTAAGTTTAGCCACAGACATAAATGTACCATCTAAGATTTCACCTTCTAGTGCATCAATCGTTGCCAACTCTTTACCGTTAAGTGCGATAGTTATTTTTTGTGCTTTGTCCATAGTCACTGATTTTTCATTTCCGTAGAAATCTCCATCACCTGCCATGTGTGCCACATATGATTTTGCATTTTCAGGGAATGCTTTAAGTCTGTGTGGGTGGTTTTGCGCAAATTTCTTAACAGCTTTTGCTGCTCTTCTGTCTGAGTTACCCTCTCTTAATACTGGGTTAACAGCAGATCCTAGACAAGTGCTGTACTTAGCTTGAATCTCTTTTTCAGCATCATTAGCTGGATTTTCAGGATAATCAGGGATATCATAACCTTGACCTTGAAGTTCAGAAATACAATCTTTAAGTTGTCCAACAGATGCTGAAATGTTTGGAAGCTTAATAATGTTTCCATCTGGTTGTAGAACAACCTCTCCAAGTTTAGAGAGCTCATCTTCTGCTTTTCCCATAGCTGCAAGTACTCTACCTGCAAGTGAGATATCTGAAGTAACAACTTCAATGCCTGCTGCTTTAGTAAAAGCATTTACGATTGGTAACAATGAATACGTAGCTAATGCTGGTGCTTCATCGATCTTTGACCATATGATTTTTGGTAATTGTGACATATATATTCCTTAAAATTAATATTTAGTAAGGTGATTTTATCACTACTTGTGTGTTATGCCATTGAATTTAAGCTATGTTCAAACTTATATTATTTATTTGTTTCTTTATTACACAGGTAATATTGAAGTAATACTCTTATTCTACAATTTGACTGTGCGAATACGACGTTCGCTACAAATATACAGGGTTTAGCAACTCACTTTAAAGGAAAAGAATAAAGACAATTATGACACTCCTCGTAACAATGATGTTTACAAGCTTGTTACTCCAAGCAAATGCACCACAAGTACAGAGAGAATTTACAGTTACACAAATAGCACTTGATACGGCTGAAGAATCTGAAGCAGCAATGACTCAAGCACTAAAAGAAATAGTAGAAGATGAGAATGAAACAAAAGAAGGAGGTACACCAGAAAAATAACACATACATAACATTTCAATAACACGTATAAAGTCTGTTTAGAAAAACTTCCCGTATATGTAACCATTGTCTAGCAATGGTCTCCCTTACATATATAGCTTTCTAAACGCCTATCTTCCCTTCTCCTTACTCCTAACAAGGGGGAAGATAGTCTTTTATCTATTTAGAAGATTTTATATACTCCGCAAGAAACCCAACAGGTATAGGCATATGTAACTTAACAAATCTTTCATGTTCAACTGTTTGACATAGCTCATAAGGCACATACAAAAATCGTGCACCTATTGGCTTATCTATTTGACTTTTCTCTTCTAAATGTATACGAATCCCCGTAGGAATATTCTCAACAAATTTTTCAGGTATCTCAGTATCCACTGCCAATATCATGATATCAATATCGTTCTTTTTGATACGATTAACTGCTTTTTCTTCCAAAAGTGCATAGCTTTCAGTACTGTTTTCAAGCTTATTTTCATACATTTCGATCTTGCCTGTATCAGTTAGTAACATTAAAAAAGGTTGAAATGTGGTATTTTTTTCCAATGATTCTTGTGCTTTGTAGACTACTTGTTCTAAAAGTTTCAGTGCTTTTTCATCTTCTTGATTTGACATAGTTATCCATTATCTATATATAGTACGAGAATCATAACATAGTTCAAGTATAGAAGACACATAATTAAGAAGGGATATATAATGTAAGAGAGTTAGATTGTTACAAGAGATATAACAATCTTATGGATACCTCATTCTGAAAGGTACCCAATATTTTAAAAGTGTGAGATATTAGTCATCTTCACCAGCAGCAGCTTTTTCCATCATCTCATACATACCTGATCTAACTTCATTTGCAAGGGTAAGCATCTCAGGAGAAAGAGTATACCCACCATTAATAAGAAGTTCCATACTCATAGTATAGATGTAAATATCACCATTTGGTTCTTCAATAAAACCAATTCTACATGGCATAAATCCGATGAACTCTCTAGAGTATGTTAAAAACTTATCTGCAATTCCAGGAGAACAGTAAGAACGGATATGCGTTAAAAGTCCACCATCTTTAAAAAGCTTTCCAGCTCTTGGCATTGTTTTTGCACCAACCATAGCAAGACCATGCTCTTCAGCTACTTCATCCATAATATCAAGTGCATTTTCAAATGCTTCAGCTTTAGTCATACCCTCTGGGATAACCATTTTAACTTTACGTACCATACCTTTAGCAGGATCTCCTGTAGTAAGCACTTTGTCAAACATTTTCATATATTCAGGGAGTGCCTGAGGATCAAGTTTTGCCACTTTTGGACCTATAGTTACTGCACCAATGATTGCACCGATAACGACAAGCGCACCAATCAGTGTCAATAAACCTTTAATTAATTTCATAATGATTCCTTCGTATTCAAATTATCGAAGCGTATTATAGGCTTATAAAGTAAAGGTAAGTTTAGCTCAATATATAACTATTATAATTATGGCACCAATCAAAATTAGACAACTAGACTCTCTTCTAAATATACCCCAATTTCTTTTGCCTCTTCCACTATCAGTTCACTTACCTTCCACTTACTTTCGATAATTACATCTGCGAGTTTAGACTTAATATGTAGTTCTAACGGACGTTTTCCCGGATGGCGTTCTACTAAACAGAGTAGTTCTTCCACTATTTTGGCATCTGGCATTAAATTTAGAGAAAGAATGAGGGGTGGCTGTTCAGGTTCTGGCACATGTTTCACCTCTTTTTCTACCTTGACTTTGGCTTTCTTTGCGTCTTTGATATTAGATATTTTAAGGATATTCATACGGGTAAAGTCACCATCTTTGGTAATCTTCACTTTAAAAGCTATAGGCTTAGTTAGGTCGAAATCCTCTTCTAGTTCTTTAAGACGGTTTTCAAAAAGCATAAGTTCGATATTTCCATGTAAGTCCATAATGTTAGCGATACCAAACTTATTACCCTTCTTGGAAATTTTCTCCGTAATATTTTCTATCTTCCCTATAAACATTGCTTGAGAGCCATCAGCCAAATCATCTATTTCAGAACTTAGTGTATAGTTAATTTCATCGAGTGTTTCACGGTATTTATCAAGAGGATGCCCAGAAACATAGAAACCTAAAGACTCTTTTTCCATTTCTAGTATTTCCATAGGTTCAAACTCTTGCATATCAGTGAGTTCAATACTCACAGAAGTCATCTCTTCATCATCTCCCCAAAGTGAATTGACTGCTTGCTTCTTGGCTTCTCCAGCTTTTTTTGCCATATCTATAATGTCATCTATCTGAGAGAGGATAGCCTTACGGGAGTACCCGAAGCTATCAAAGGCTCCAGCTTTAGCCAATGTCTCTATCACTCTTTTGTTTACCTTGCTTGAGTCTATACGAGAGACAAAGTCAGAGAGGTCTTTAAATTCACCCTCTTCTCTTGCTTCAAGCATAGTGTTGATAGCAATGTCACCAGCACCTTTGAGTGCACCCATACCAAACATAACTACCTCATCACCATCAATGTTACGTGCTTCAAAAACAAGTCCTGACTTGTTAATATCAGGGGGGAGAAGTTTCATCCCCATACGTTTGACCTCATCAACATAGCGGACTACTTTATCGGTATTGTTTTTTTCCAGTGTCAAGATAGCAGCCATAAACTCAGTTGGGTAGTAGTACTTCAAGTATGAGGTATAGAAAGTCACCATCGCATAGGCAGCTGAGTGTGACTTGTTAAAACCATACCCCGCAAATTTTACAATGAGATCAAACAGGTCAAAGGCTTTTTGTCTATCAAAACCTTTTTTCACCGCACCATCAGCAAACTCACCTTGCAGTTTGTCCATCTCTTCTTTAATCTTTTTACCCATCGCCCTACGTACTAAGTCCGCCCCACCAAGACTGAACCCACCGATGGTCTGCACAATTTGCATAACCTGTTCCTGATAGACAATCACCCCATAGGTAGGTTTAAGTATAGGCTCTAATTCAGGGAAAGCATAAGTGATTTTTTGACGTCCATGTTTACGTTCAACAAAGTCATCAAGCATCCCTGACTCCATCGGTCCAGGACGATACAGTGCGAGCATCGCAATAATATCTTCAAACCCATCTGGCTTTAACTTTTTCGCCAAATCCTGCATACCTGCTGATTCTATCTGGAAGAGTCCTAGTGTCTCACCTGTCGAGATATAGTCATACACTTTTCTATCTTCTATATTCTCTTCAACAAAGTTAATGCGTTTACCATAACGACGCTCGACAAGTTGAAGTGCCTCTTCTATGACGGTGAGTGTTTTAAGCCCCAAGAAGTCAAACTTAATGAGATCCACATCTTCAACATACTTACCAGAGTACTGAGTTGCGAGTGTATCAAGTCCTGTCGGCTTAAAGAGTGGTGTTTTCTGCCATAGTGGCTCATTGGATATAACTACACCGGCTGCGTGTGTTCCAGCATTTCTGTTCAATCCTTCTAGTGCTAAAGCATACTCCCAAGTACGTTTTGCCTGAGGATCACTATCCAATAACTCTTTTATCTTTGGCTCTTTTTCATACGAACCTTTTAAGTCAATACCCAATTCATCTGGAATGAGTTTTGCCATGGCATCTGCCTTAGAGTAAGGCATATCAAGCACGCGTGCCACATCACGGATGACTCCTTTGGCAAGGAGCTTACCAAAAGTGATAATCTGTGCCACGTTCACACGTCCATATTTCTCTACCACATAGTCCAATATCTCTTGACGACGAGCCTGACAAAAGTCCATATCGATATCAGGCATACTTACACGCTCGGGGTTAAGAAACCTCTCAAAAAGTAGCCCATACGGCATAGGGTCAATATCTGTAATTTCCAATGAAAATGCTACAAGTGAGCCTGCTGCTGATCCACGCCCAGGACCTACAGGAATACCCATCTGCTTTGCTGCATCCACAAAATCCCAAACGATAAGCATATACCCCGGGAACTTCATAGAGTTAATGATGTCCATTTCTACTTGTAATCTATCACGATACTCTTGGTGTTTCTCAGGAGGAACTATTTTAAGACGTTTCTCCAAGCCTCTTTTGGACTCTTCTACAAAGAGTACAATATCGTTTTCTAATGAATACTCAACATCAGGCTCAGGCAATACTATTCCTGATTCTGCTGCTCTTTGTCTGGCAAATTTAAAGTTAGGTGGTGTCGGGTCTCCTAGCTTTATCTCTAAGTTACATTTATCAGCTATCTCTTGTGTCGCTTCCAGTGCCTCTGGAATGTCAGCAAAAAGCTCTGCCATCTGCTCAGGGGACTTCACATAAAACTCATGCACTGAGTGACGTAAACGATTGGGGTCGTCATAAAGTTTGTTCATCGCGATACACATAAACGCCTCATGTGCATCTGCGTCAGGTTGGTTAGTATAGTGCGTGTCATTGGTTGCTACTATCTTAATGCCTGTCTCTTGGGAAAGTTTGATGATTTGCTTGTCTATACGATGCTGATCACCTATACCGTGACGCATGAGTTCTAGGTAGAAATCATCACCAAAAACTTCTTTGTATTTGAGTGCCACACGTTTGGCTTCGTCATAGCCTTTGGCTCCAAACTTGATATTACGTTCAGAGAGGTTCAGGTTCCAATTTACTTCACCTTGCAGACAGGCAGAAGAACAGACAAGTCCTTCAGCATTGTTTTTAAGTAACTCCCAGTTAATACGTGGATAGTAGTAAAAGCCTTTAATATATGCTTGAGAAGAGAGGTACATCAAGTTTTTATATCCCACGTCATTTTTAGCATATAAACAGAGGTGAAAACGCTGACGTACAGACTTGTCATCAAGCTCCTCTTGGTTATGTACATAGGCTTCCATCCCAATGATAGGTTTGATACCCTCTTTACGCATGGTGTTATAAAAGTCAATTGTTCCAAACATATTACCATGGTCAGTCATGGCGACAGAAGTCATTCCCTGCTCTTTTATCTTCTTGGCAAGCGCTTTTATCTTGTTTGCACCATCTAAGAGTGAGTATTCGGTATGAAGATGAAGGTGTGTAAATTGTGGTTTAAATTTTGGTTCTTCTGACATGATTGACCTTTGCTGATATTAGGTGTCTAATATAGCAGAGGTTAGGTAAAACTTGATTGAAATTTTAATCGAATTCTATGAAGTATTATTTGGAATGCAGCACCCAAAAAAGAAGCAATGCACCTATGGTAATATTGACATAACTCACACCTGAAATAAACATCTCTTCAAGTTGTTTATAGAGCCAGCGTTGTGTAGAAATAGTCTCTGATAGCGCATGAGAATGCGCCCAAGAAATCAATTCGTCCTGCCAGATATATGTGATAAGTTCAGGTACAAAGAAAAAAACCACAATACCTAAAATACCCAAATATTTTTTTGAGGTTTTATACGTTCTACGGCTTCTTTAAGTTTTGGGTCATTGTCTATTTTTGTTTGAATTTTTTTAAGTTTTTCTTTCATTTTAACAGTAGTCTAATAGCATCCCATTTTTAACAGCTTGCATGCTCTCTTTGCCTACCAATCTTTCTACAATGGCTAGTCCAAAACAAACAGCAGTACCTGGTCCTTGTGAAGTCATAACATTGTCATCAGTCACTACTTTTATATCATCCCTATAGCCTGGATAATCTATCTCATCTTTTGCGCCGGGGTAGCAGGTATAGCTTGCCCCAAGCACACCTGCTTTTTTCAGAACAAAAGGTGCTGCACACATAGCACCCACCACTTTTTTTGCCTTAAATTCCTGAAGTAGTTCTATCACTCTTGCATTCTCAGCCAACGCATAGGTACCACCCCATCCACCAGGTAATACCATCATATCAAAATTATCAGTAATGATATTCTTTAAAGAAATATCTGCTTGTACCCCAATGCCATTGGCACCCACAACAACACGTCCATGATGTAATTCATCTTCTATATAAACGCTACACGTACTTCAATGCCACCTCTACGCATTACATCTATCAATGCAACCGCTTCTAACTCTTCAAACCCTTTTGCTAAAGGTATAAGTACACTTGCCATAATAATATCCTTATAATAAAGTAATATTATTTTAACAAAAAAGGGTAAATGGACAGGTTATAAAAAGGAGTGAATACGCACGATAGACAAATACTATCGTACGGAGGGGAAAACATTATTTATAAAAAATTATTTAATCGTAACTTTTGCGTACATTCCAGGGAAGATATTGAGATCTTCATCTCTGTTAAATCGGATGCGCATTTTAATTTTGTGTGTCATAGGGTTGGCATCAGGTACAATTGCATGAATCACACCAGTTGTTTTATAACCAATAGATGGGATTTCAACAGGTACTTTTTTTCCCACTTTAACACGTGAAATGATGCTCTCAGAGATAGAAACTTCAATTTCAAGATTTTCAGTATCTACAATCATAATGGTAAGCATACCTGGCATAATCATATCACCAACTTTAATATTTTTCTGTACGACAACACCATCAGAAGGTGCTTTCATCTTAATATAGTTATAGGTACTTGCCATTTGCTTTGCTTTGATGTTCGCTTCTTTTACCATAACCTGCATAGACTCTAACATTGTCTCTATGTTGGCAGCTTGTGAATCTAAATCAACCATATCAGCAATATCTATTTCATTGGTTTTTTTGTTTTTATTTCTAGCTCTTCTAATATTGACTTTACGTAATTTCTCACGCCAATACTCAACAATAATTTTAGATTGTTCAAGCATAAGATCTGCCTGAGACTTCATCATATCAAATTCTGCAGATTCCATCTCATACAAGTCGTCTTCTCGCTCGACTTTATCACCGATACGTACAAAAACTTTTTTTACATAGCCCATAAATCGGCTACCTATCATTTTTTGACCATCAGAAACTACTGTTCCTGTAAGTACAATATCTCCTGCCTGTAAGCACGCACTGAGTAATAACGCTACAATTATTGTCTTTTTCATTTTATCCCTTACCATTTTCTCAAACTAATATGACATTTCATACACTGTTCTGTAATTTTACTATACTCTTGCAATGCCTGACGAGGATCACCATTTTCAAAACGTTTAATGATAACTTCCGTTCTGCTTGCAATATTTCTCTGTATACGTTTCGTCATTGCTGTGTTATTGTTCATCCATCTTTCATAGACATCTTTGTTGTGTAACTCGGAATCAATCGGTCTTATTTTAACAATAGTTTTTTTAAGGTCTTCTGCACCTGCCTTAACAATATCTAGATTGTTATAAAAGAACCCAGATTGTATATCTTGCATTGCCTGTGCCATTTTTTGCATATCTAGAATTCTATCTGCTTGTGTATATGTTTTTACTTCTGCAACACCTAGCGTCAATAGTGCTACATAACTAACCAATAGTTTTTTCATTAATTCATCCCCTTATTTATTCATCAAAAATATTGAACTATACATTTGACTTTGAGTAAAGATATTGTATCAAAATATCTCTAAATTGGTTATTATCATTTTATACATAATAAAAATGAATCATTTTATTTTTATTAAAAATAAAATTATATTATTTGATATTATACTTATACTTATAATTTAAGTTATAACTAAAAAAAAGAAGTTATAATTTTCAACTTTTACATAAGGGAATGACAATGAAAAAAATGATCATAATGAGTGTAGCTGCTGCTGCCTTATTGACAAATGCACAAGCGGACTTCAGTTTTGGAGATATGTTTAAAGACATGAAAGAGGCAGCAATATCTTTTTCATCAGATGCTAAAGACTCAATAGTAAGTATGAAAGATGGTGCTGTTGAGACATCTAAATCTGCTGAAAATACAGTGACTGCAGTAAGTGCTGATGCGAAAGAAACAAGTACTAAAGCATCAGATGACCTAAAGGTTGCGCAAGTATCTACATCAAATGATGTAAAAACAGTTGCAACACAAGTTTCTACTGATTCAAAAGTGCTGTAAGTAATACAACAAAAGATTTGAAAGATGCCACAACTGTAGCATCAAATGATATCAAAGACACAACAGTTGCTGTATCTAATGATGCAACATCTTCAGTTAAAACTGTTTCTACAGATGCTAACAATACAATGAGCACAATCTCTCATGATGGTACATCATCTGTTAAAACAGTTTCTACAAATGCAAGTACCTCTGTTAAAACAGTGGCCACAGACAGCAAAGAGAGTGTAAATTCAGTAGCAACAAATGCAAATGACTCTGTGAAAACAGCATCAAATGATACAAGAGATTCACTACAATCAGTAAATGACAATGCTAATACCAGTGTAAAATCAGTTTCAACAGATGCAAAATCATCAGTAGAATCAGTTGCTACCAATGCAAATGATGCAACTAAAACTATCTCAGAAAACAACTAAGTACTTACACTAATATATATACGCACTCTAAAACCTTATAGTGTGTATAGTAAATACTTACTATTTTTCTTTCTTTTCACAAATCATAAAATATTAATTTTTACTCTTAATTATATTTTTTACTAATAATATTAATACATATAACTTATCAAACATTAAATCATTAGTTAAGAGCCACTTGCAGATTACCAAAAACAACCCACAATTTAAGCTAAATTAAAT
>VCAW01000066.1 GCA_013607775.1 Campylobacterota bacterium
TATAGCATTTCTAATCATTTGCAACATATTCAGTGAAATAGCTCTCTATTTTTTAGCTAGTTGAACTATTTTACGAAATTATCTAGATTGATGAATCTCTATTTCGTTATTTGGGATAAATCTCTTTATTACCTAGTTTACGTTAAAGTTATATCCATATTATATTTAGGGATTTATGATGTTAAAAAAAGCACTTCTACTCTTTTCACTTTTTCTTCTTACAGGCTGTGTTGAAAGAGGATTTGAACTTACGGTAAATGAGACAACCAATACTATTACTGCTGTTAAAAGCATAGACATTCGCAAAGAAAAAAGCGTAAATACAGCAAAAGACATCGATACGATGAACAAAGCTGTCAGTAAAGAACAAAAGAAACAAACAAAAAGTAAAGCTGCTGAGAAGCAAACAGCATTAAAAGAAGACAGGAGAGTCAAAAAATCTGAGGAAGACAATGCGCCTAAAGCAATAGAGGAAGAAAAAATACAAAAACGTATTGCTAAACAAAAAGAAGAAGTTGCTAGACAAGAAAAAATAGCACAAAAAAAAGAAACCCAAAAGAGACGTGCAGAACTAGAAGCTAAACTTACAAAAGAAAAAGAAGCGCAAAAAATAGCAGCAGAAAAAGAGAGAAGTCGTCTTGCAAAAAAAGCACAAGAAGAAAAAATAGCACAAGAGAAAAAAGAAAAAGCATTACAAGCGCTTAAAGAAGAGAAAGAGAAAAAAGCGTTTACTCAAAAGCTGGCTATAGAAAAAGCTGCCCGTGAGAAAAAAGAAAAAGAAGAAAAACTTGCTCTTGAACGTAAAATTGCAAAAGAAAAAGCATTACAACGTAAAAAAGAACAAGAGGAAAAAGCTGCGCTTGAACGTAAAATTGCGAAAGAGAAACAAATCGCATTTGAAAAACAAAAAGCAGAGAAGAAACGTAAGTTTGAAAAAGAGAAAAAAGCCGAAGAATCAAGAAAAAAAGCTGCGGCAAAGAAGCTACGCCTAGAAAGAGAAGCAGCAGTACGAAAAGCTAAAGCTGAAGAAAAAAAGGTTGTAAAAACAGCTGAAACATTAAACTTTAAGCCATCTACGCAAACCTATCAAAAATTTGGTACTTCTGAAATACATGGTCATGTAGTGTACCTTACGCCTGCTGGGCAGGAGATCAGTTTGAAAAATACTAAAGTATATCTTGTTCCAAAAAATACAACAACTGACTATTGGTATAACAACTATTACTTAAAAAATAAAGAATCTGCTTCTATCTCTAGAAGTACCGTACGTTACATTAATGCAACACATTTAAATTTAGAAAAGAATTTTGCATTTTATGGTTTAGCAACGGGAACATACTATGTCATTATAGAATCAAGTTATCCAAGCAATATAGCCAAAAATAAAAAAGTATATATTGCTAAAAAAATAAATGTAGAAAAATATAAAAAAATCATGACAGTATTTTCTAAAAAACTCTAAGGTCTATCATATATGTTTAATGTACCAAATACACTGGCGTTTATACGTCTTCTCTTAGCACCAGTTATGTTCTTCTTGCTGGTCAACAGAGAAAGTAGTTTGCTTGTACATATACATTACACATGGTTAGACTACATTGCAGCATTTATCTTTGTTGTTGCTTCTGCGACAGATTTCTTCGATGGCTATATAGCACGTACGTTTAATCAAATTACAACACTTGGGAAAATACTTGACCCTCTAGCAGATAAGATGCTAACACTTGCAGGATTTTTGGGTCTTATGATGTTAGACCGTGCCTCTGAATGGGCAATATTTCTTATCATCACGCGTGAACTTTTCATTACTGGATTACGTGTCTCAGCAGTGAGTCAAGGGCTTGACATTTCTGCATCATGGATGGGAAAGGTAAAAACAGTGATCCAGATGATAGCCATAGGTTTTTTACTCATGCAATGGCCAGGAGCAACCCTTTTACTTTGGACAGCAGTTGCACTTACACTCTACTCTGGATATGAATATGTCAGAGACTTTTTCAAAAATGTGGACATGACTGCATAAATCAAATACCCTCTTTTTTTACTTTAAATAGCTCATTTTGTTTCAATTGGTTAAAAATTAAGCAATCTATGGTTAATTTTCTATTAATTATTATGATATAATAGCTCCGAAATTTAATTATAAGGAAATAAAATGACAAAACTTAGTCTAGTAGCTATCTTAGCAGTTAGCGCAGCATTCGCCGGCGGAGACATCGCTCCAGTAGAGCCAGTAATAGAGGCTCCAGTAGTTGAAGCAGCAGCTTGTAACGCAAACACAACAATCAGTGGTAAAGCAGTAGCTTACTACTATACAGATGATTCAGTAGATTTTTTTGATAACAAAAGTAGCTCATTAGGTCTTGCAGCAACTTTAGATGTTACACATAACTTTACAGAAAACATTTCAGCAAACTTCTCAGCAGTTGGTTTCACAAATGCCATTTCTGACAACTACATGGATGCACAAAAATCAGGTGCATACTTCAACGTAGCTAACATCACTGCAACATTTGCTGATACTACAGCAGTACTTGGTCGTCAACTTATCAATTCTCCAATGTTTGGTGGATACGACTGGTTACTAGCACCAGCAGCATTCGAAGCATATACATTAGTAAACAACTCAATCTCTAACGTAACACTTGTTGGTACATATGTAACAAAAATGAGAGGAAACAACTCTGGGTCAGATTTTGCTAAACTTTCTGACGATAACTATGCTCTAGGTGCTGTTTATGGTGCTGATGCATTATCTGCAAGCGTATGGTACTACAACATTGATGATGCTGATTATACACAAGTATATGTTGATGCTGGATATAATTTCGGTATGTTCAATGTAGCTGCACAATATGTTGCAACAGATTATGACTTAGGTCAAGATTCGGATGCATATGGTATCAAAGTTGGTGCTACTCTTGCTGGTTTTGATCTTACAGCTGCATATAATGATGCATCAGACAGAGCAGCTGCTTTTGTTTCCAACAACGGTCTTTACACAGCACAATGGAACAGTGCTGCATCTTTAGATGATATTGGTTCTTCTTGGAAAGTAGCTGCTGCAACTGAGTTCGCAGGTGTTTCTGCTGAAGTTTCTTATGCAGACTATGATGTAGCTGGTGAAGAATTTGACGTTATCTTAGGATATGGTGTAACAAAATGTATCTCTTTGGATGCTATCTATGCTAACACAAAATACACAGAAACTGAAGATGCGACTCAACAACTTGAGTTTGTTGCAACTTACAAATTTTAATCAAAACTTGTAATCTCCCAAACATTGTTTGAATACTTCACTCTCCTTCTGGAGGGTGTTTGGGCTTTCTTTTCTTACTTACTTTTTCACTTCCAAAACCATAACAATTTAATCACTGAACATTAATACTTATATTTTTATTTATTATGTAGCATGTAGTTTCCCGTGCAAGCACGAGAATATATGAAGAGCTTTAGTAAAGACGTTCTAACATTCTATCCATCTGTGTTTTTGCACGCTGTAATAATTGGACTGATTTTTCAGAAAGTTTTCCTTCTTGCGACATTGGTGTTGAGATAAAATCTTTTATTGTACGAAGTAACTCTTTCGTATCTCGTATCTCTAAAAATGACTTTTCATGATAGTCTGAACTTTTCTCTTTTGAACCTTCAATATGTAAAATACGTTCAAGTTTTCCTTTTTGTTCGTTAAAGAGTACTTCATACATTTTTAAGAGTGTCACTGTCTCTTTCATATGGGCATCCACTTTATCCATCTCTGCTTTACAATTGCCTTTTTCCTCAGTATAGAGTTCAGCTTCAGCGAGTTGTTTGACAGCAAAATGAAGGTTTTTACTTCCTCTAAGACTGACACGTATCGCATAAATAATAGCCATAACTGCTAAAGATGCCACACCTACAATACCAGCACCCACATAGACATTAGGCTCCAAACCAACAGCTGTACTAAACCATGTAGCTATCTTTTCCAAAGTTTCACTAGAAGGTACTTTTGTAATATCTAAAGTCAGACCTAATTTTTCAGTCGCCAAATATGCAAGTCCTACAGCGGTGACAACACCACCCAAAAGAGACAACATAAATCCTGTAAATTTTCCACTTGATACATTTTTAAGTGTTATGGGTGCTATCTCCTCTTTAGGTTCAAAAACAACAATATTCTCTTCGACAGGTTCATCATTTTGGTTTGTGTAACCCAATTGTTCCAATAAAGAAGAACAAGCATCATAGCCCCCTGCTCTGAGTGACCTTTTAGCCTCTTCATACTCTTTTAAATCACCTACAAGCAGAAGCTTACATGCTTCTGTCTGTTCATGCGCATCTTTTACTATTTGCTTTGCCTGTTCTACAAGACGCACAGCATGTTGATGCTTTTTTTCTTTTTTCTCTTTTTTTGCTACTAATATAGATTCAGCCTGCTCTTCTAGATGTTCATTTTCAACAGTAGTCTCTATTTCACTACTACTTTCTTCTATCATTTCATTCTTATTGTTCATTCAATCATCCTTATATTTTATTTTAGCAAAAAAATCCATTAACCTTTTGATACCAATCAAGAATTTACTTCTGTTTGCTATAATCTATTAAAAATTATTGGAATTTATATGGGCATTTTAGTAGCACTTTTGGTTTTATCGGTACTTATTTTCTTTCATGAGCTAGGGCATTTCACTGCTGCACGATTTTTTGGTGTACAGGTAGATGTATTTAGTATAGGATTTGGTAAAAAACTCTATTCACGTATGATAGGTAAAACTGAGTGGAGCATCTCTGCCATCCCTCTAGGTGGCTACGTCAAGATGAAAGGGCAAGATGATTCAGACCCCACAAAAGTTAGCTATGATGAGGACTCCTATAATGTAAAGAAGCCTTGGCAGCGTATTATCATTCTTCTTGCTGGTCCTTTTGCTAACTTCTTGATGGCATTTTTTCTCTATTTTGCTGTTTCACAAATGGGAACCTATGCAACACCCATATTTAATTATACTAAATACTTACCTGCAACAGTAGGTGATTTTTCTAAAGATTCAGAAGCTAAAAAAGTTGGCATCCAAAAAGGTGACACCATTATTCAAATCAATCATACACCTATTACAAATTGGGGAGAATTAGGTGAAGTGACACAAAAGGTAAGTACACCTATAATCATTACGCTTCTAAGAGGTGAACAAACACTCACCTATACGATGCAGCCTATAGTCAAAGAACTGGAAAATAAATTTGGTGAAAAAGTAAAACGTAAACTTATTGGTATCAGTCCTAAACTTACAGAAGAGAAATTTTCATTTTCTTTAAGGGAGGGAATTGTTTTTGCATGGAATGAAACACTCTATGCTTCAAATCTTATTTTCCAAAGTGTAGAAAAAATGCTGACAGGTGCTGTAGGAGCAGATAAAGTGGGAGGTATTATTACCATTGTTGATATTACCTCACAGGCAAGTAATGCAGGTATAGTTATGCTGTTTCTCTTCACAGCACTTATCTCTGTAAACTTGGGTGTACTCAACCTACTTCCCATCCCTGCTCTTGATGGTGGACATATTATGTTTAACCTCTATGAGATGATTACTGGTAAAACAGCCAGCGAAAAAGCAATGATGTACATTACTATGGTCGGATGGGCATTACTTCTTGCACTTATGATGTTAGGATTGTATAATGACGTAACTAGAATATGGGGGACACACTAATGGCAATACTGGATAAAGAACACTTAAGAGCAAACCTTGATGAAGTCATCTGGAATATAGAAGAAGCACGTATCTCTGTGAGTGAGCATCACATCGTCAAGCTTGTGACTGTAGCAAAATACACCGAACTGGAAAACATCTCAACACTCTATGAACTCGGACAGCGTGCTTTTGGTGAGAACCAGGTACAACAGCTTAAAGAACGTATGCATACACTAGAAGAGTTACCGCTTGAATGGCACATGATAGGCTCACTGCAAAAAAACAAAATCAACAACCTCATTGACCTGCATCCTACGCTTATGCAGTCACTTGACAGTTTAGATTTGACAGAGGAACTTAACAAAAAACTGGCAACCAAAGAGAGTAAAATGAACTGTTTACTCCAGATTAATGCAGCCAATGAAGCGAGTAAATCTGGATTTTCTTCTGAAGAAGCATATGATATGTATCAGACCATTACAGAGAGCTGTCCAAATATCAATCTCAAAGGTGTCATGACCATCGGTGCACACACAGAGGATAGCAAAGAGATACAAAAAAGTTTTGAAACAACACACAGCATCTATGAAAATCTGCAAAAAGAGGGAGCGACATACTGTTCTATGGGAATGAGTAGTGATTATACTTTGGCGATAAAATGTGGTTCAAATCTTGTACGTGTGGGGTCTGCACTCTTTAAATAAAACTGTAAGTCGGAGTGAGGACCCAAATAACGAAATAGAAAAATAACCAAACAAGAGGAAATATCGTATAATACG
>VCAW01000067.1 GCA_013607775.1 Campylobacterota bacterium
AATTTGGCTTTAAAATCTGCACTGTAGCATTTTCTTTTTACGCTCATTATTTATCCCTCATATTTCTTATTTTTATTCTAACATTTGGAATAAGAAAGTTGAATTAGGTAGTTCTATTTATGGGGAGCATTATAATGAGTTGTGATATTGTATCTTATAATTGTGAAAGTTTTGTGATAATCCTAAAGGAGATAACTAAAAATACTACACCACTGTAGGGTTCTTGATATGTTCATGCTTTAAAAGCCTACTCCAAATGTCATGCTGTGACCATTCACTCTGTACTTGTTCCGAAAAATGAATATCTTCAAGCGCAATCTTACCCATAAGTTCAGAATGGGCATCCTCTTTAAACCCCTGCGCGTATCCTGTTTCAGTTTCATGCACGATGATACTGTGAAGCTTTACCTCTCTCTCACCGTTTTGCATATCCGTACATGCCAATATGCGCTCTACTATCAAATAAATTACACGAGAGAACTGTTCAGCTGAAGGAGACACAGGAAGTTCAATCCATCTATTTGAGTACTTTTTCATCGATTCTATATAGCTGGTATCATCACCACTCCATAGTGTAATAGCATGGTCAAACGAATCTATAAGCTCTTTTATGGTGCGCTTTGTTAACCCAAAATCATAGACCATCTGTCCATTGTCCAGATAATTGGACTCTAGTAGAACTTCTATTTTATAGGAGTGTCCATGTATATTTTCAGAACAACGTTGCGTTGTACAGTCACGCACAATATGTGCATTTTCAAATTTAAAAAGTTTACGAATTAACATCTATGCCCTTAATAGGAGTCTATATCTCTGATTTTAACACAGCTAACTTAAGAGCACCTATTATAAGAGATACCTTTAAGGCATCTTGGGTGCATCAACTTCACTACCTAAAAAAGCATAGCTTTTTCCTATACGAGCCACAGGCTTAAAGGCAATAGTAAGCCGCTCTTTGTCTGTAATGACCTCATCATCCACAAACATTTGGCGTACATTTAGCACCAGTGGTATAGTACTACCACCCAAGTCTATCTCTTGGTTGAGTTCACAATAATATGCCACCGGTGCAGATGTTATACGTGAAGGGAATTCTACATTTTCCTGTGTTGTTTCAATATTAAATGTCTGAGCTTCACTCTCTTCACGCAAAAGAGACTTAGAAGAGAGATGCATCTTTTCCAAATCTTTTTCCTCTACCATACAGATAGTACATTTTTTATGTTTTCGTATATTGGCAAGCGTATCTTTGGGTGTACCATCTGCCTTGTGTCCCACAGAAATAAGTACAGTCGCAGGAGAGGAGGACAGGCCAATAAAGTAAGAAAAAGGTGCAATATTCACAATGCCTGCATCTTCTGTCACTACCCATGCAATGGGTCTAGGGATGATAGTCTGTGCCATCAGTTTATAGGTTTCATTGACCTTGGTGTCTTTTTCTAAATCAAAAATCATAGCTGAAGGAGTTAAAAGTAAGCGACTACGGAAAACCTCTGGCTCCTCATAGCAATAAAACTTTTTATTCTTTTTGCTGTGATGAAATGGCTTTTCTTTCCCAATTATTTGGAAACACATTTTCAAAATGATACACAACGAAGTCATTACATCTTAGAACAATTAACAAAAAAGGAACACTAAATGGAACATAGCGATTTACTGATAGATTGGTCACGTGCACAATTTGCTTTGACAGCTCTGTATCATTGGCTTTTTGTACCTCTCACATTAGGCTTAACCTTTATCATCGCTATCATGGAAACTATCTATGTCAAAACTGGTGATATTTGGTGGAAAAAACCACACAATTTTGGATGACTCTTCTTGCTATTAACTTTGCCATAGGTTTGGCTACTGGAATCATCATGGAATTTGAGTTTGGAACCAACTGGTCAAACTACTCATGGATAGTAGGTGATATATTTGGAGCGCCACTTGCCATAGAAGGTCTCATGGCATTTTTTATGGAATCTACCTTCTTTGCCGTGATGTTTTTTGGCTGGGATAAAGTAAGCAAAAAAATGCACCTACTCTCTACATGGCTTGTGGCTATTGGTTCTAACCTCTCTGCTTTATGGATACTCATTGCCAATGGTTGGATGCAACACCCTGTAGGTATGCATTTCAATCCTGATACCGCAAGAAATGAAATGGAAAATTTTGCAGAAGTCATATTTAACCCTAATGCCGTGAGTAAGTTCCTACATACTGTAAGTAGTGGATACGTCTTGGCATCATTGTTTGTCATAGGTATCAGTGCATGGTATTTGCTTAAAAAACGTGACGTGATGTTTGCCAAACGCAGTATGATTGTGGCAGCCTCGTTTGGACTGATTACCTCACTTTTTCTACTCAATTCAGGCGATGAATCAGCTTTTCAAGTAGCACAGCAACAACCCATGAAACTTGCAGCCATGGAAGGTTTATACAAAGGAGAATCCAGAGCAGGTATTATTGCCATTGGTCTACTTAACAATGAAAAAAATCTTGGTGATGACAAAGATGCTTTTGATTTTAAAGTAGAAATTCCTAATGCACTTTCCTTTTTAGGGTATCACTCCTTATCTGCTTTTGTACCTGGTATAGAAGATATGCTTTATGGAAATAAAGAACATCAGATTATGTCTGTAAAAGAGAAAATGACTCAAGGAAAACTGGCTGTTTCTGCACTGAAAAATTACAAAGATGCTAAAAGAGCAGGTGATCACGAAAAAGCACAACAAGCATTAGAAGTCTTTGAAAAAAACCAACCCTACATGGGCTATGGCTATTTGGAAAAGCCTGAAGATGCTGTACCCAATGTAGCACTCTCTTTTTACAGTTTTCATACGATGGTGGGCTTAGGAACATGGTTTCTACTCTTGTTTATCATCGTGCTTTACTTTGCCATGATTAATGAAATAGAACATAAGAGATGGGTACTTTACGCAGCACTCTTTACTATCCCATTAGGGTACGTAGCCCAAGAGGCAGGATGGATAGTCGCTGAAGCAGGTCGTCAACCTTGGGCGATACAAGATCTTCTCCCTGTAGGTATGGCAGCATCCAATGTAGCTTCCACATCTGTCATGATTACCTTTTGGCTCTTTGCCATACTCTTTACAGGACTGCTTATCGCTGAAATAAAAATCATGCTTAAACAAATTAAAATTGGACCAGAGGGGGAACATTAACATGTTAGATTCTATCTCGTTACTGACACTACAAACATATTGGTGGCTTATCGTAAGTCTGCTAGGTGCACTGTTTGTCTTTATGACTTTTGTACAAGGGGGACAAACCCTCCTCTATACATTTGGGAAAAATGATGATGAACGCTCACTCATCATTAACTCACTCGGACGAAAATGGGAACTTACTTTTAGTACTTTAGTCATGTTTGGGGGAGCACTCTTTGCTGCATTCCCACTCTTTTATGCCGTAAGCTTTGGTGGAGCCTATTATGTATGGATGGCAATTCTTTTTTGTTTCATCATACAAGCTGTCTCCTACGAGTACCGTAAAAAACCTGACAATGTTTTCGGGGAAAAGTTTTATGAAAAACTACTTTTCATCAATGGTTCATTAGGTATATTTTTACTCGGTGTAGCACTTGGAACACTGTACAGTGGAGGTAACTTTGTAGTCAATGAGATGCACCTCTCACACTGGACAAAAGCCAGCTATGGACTCGAAGCACTACTTAATCCCTTTAATGTCTCTTTTGGTGTGATGCTTGTTTCTCTTTCGCGTATCCAAGCATCTCTCTATTTTTATAACAATCTAGACAATGAAGCAATTGCCAAACGTACCATGAAAACATTAAAGAATAATACCTTAGTCTTTTTACCTTTTTTCCTTTTTGTGGTAGGGTTTATTTTGTTTCAAGAAGGTTATGCATATATGCCAAAGAGTAAAATGGTTTTTATCACCCCTATGAAATTTTTACATACACTGTTGGACTACCCTTTCTTACTTGCCATACTTCTTGTAGGCGTAGGCACTTTACTCTATGGTATTTACAGTGCTTTGTACAAAAAAAACCATAAAGCTATCTGGTTATCTGGTACAGGTACGGTATTGGCAGTCACTGTTTTACTCTTTATACTTGGGTTTAATCATACAGCTTACTACCCATCGTTAGTAGATTTACAAAGTTCACTTATTATAGAAAACAGTTCAGGAAGCCATTATACCTTGTCTGTCATGTCCATCGTTTCTTTACTGGTACCTGTAGTACTTGGTTACATTTTTTTAGTCTGGCGTTCTATGGACAAGACGAAAATGACTATCGAAGAAGTCAATGCTGACTCACATCACTATTAGGAGATAACATGGAATATTTAGGAGAGATACTTTGGTATATATCATTACCCATCACTGTTTGGATTTCAGTCAAGTTTGTACAACACAATTTACAACATTTTAACAAACTTGAACGACTTGAAATTTATGAAAAAAACGATAAAAAATTACAATAAAAGGAAAATAAATGAAATTAACAAATGAACCAACCATGGACTATATTGATGATTATAACAATCAGGAATCTACTCAAAAACGTAAAACAATACGTTTGGTTATATTGGGATTAGTACTTTTTGCAGGCGCACTTAGTTATATTAAAATGACACATGAAACCGTCAGTGACTATATCGGAACACCCGATAATCCTGGCATCAATGTAACACCTAACTAAATGACACTATACCCCTTGGGTAGTGTCAAAGACTCTAATATGCAATCTATCGCTGTAACGAAAGTTATGCTTCATACAAAACTCAAAGACTGCTCTATCGTTTTTCCAGATGGTATCTCTACTCTCACCAACAGGCATACAGTAAACCTCTAACTCAGGTAAAATTTCTCTAATCTCATTAATCTCTTCTAGTGCTGTAGTGTCAACCAGTGTTGCATCTATCGTAAATTTTAAAAATGCTTCTTTCGCATGCATTTGTATGTTTTTTAAAGCTTGTGGCAGTATGCGTTTAGTTCTAGGCTCTCCAGAGTTTGCCAACTTTAAAGAGAGTGCAAAGATACACGCTTTATAGGCAGGATATTTTTCAAAATCTATTTCTATGGTACCGTTGGTCTCAAAGGTTATATGTACACCATACGCTACCAACCATTGTACCACAGCATAAAAAGTATCATCTTTTGCATACATCAGAGGTTCACCACCGGTGATGACTACATCAGGGCTGTATCCCAAAGCGTCAAACTCTTGTTTTAAGTATAGGGTCAATCCATCTGCATTGTCTACTTTTTGCCACGAAGAAGCAAAGTGCCCATCTACAGCAAAATAGGTGTCACAGCCTAGGCGTTTTTCACCATCTACTTCATACTCCGCACCAAAACCTGGGCAGTTCAAGCTACATCCACCTGTACGTAAAAAGTACGATGGTATCCCTGCATATTTTCCTTCACCCTGAATTGAAAAAAATTGTTCAGTTAAATAAAACATCAGCCACCAGTCTCATAAAATGCACGTTTAGAGATTTCTCTGTCTTCAAGTTCTTCTTCTGACCATCTATTCTCTTTTGGCTTGTCTTTGAGTACAAGTGCCAACACATCAGCCGCCCCTTGAATATCGCCTTTTTTTACAGACTCTGCGATGCTTAGTGCTTCATCAAAATACAGACAAGGAATAAGATTTCCTTCTGCTGTCAGTCGTATACGATTACAGTTCTCACAAAAATCATGTTTATGTGGGTCAATAAGCCCAAACTCATATCCTGTTTCTTCTATAAGGTAATTAAACGATGGACTCGCACCCTCGCGTCCTAAAGCTTTAATGGTATATTTCTCTTTGACCTTTTCAAGTATCTCTCTACCGTGCATCCCTTTGAGTGCCTGGTCTGCATGTGCATTTTCCATATACTCTATGAAACGTACTTTCATACCACGTGATTCACTGTATGCCATGACATCTAAAATCTCATCATCATTGACACCTTTAAGCGGTACCATGTTTATCTTGACTTTTAAGCCTACTTCTAGCGCTTTGTCTATACCTTTAAAGACTTGTGCCAAGACATCTTTTCCTGCTATCTTTGCTGCAACATCTGCTTTCATGGAATCTAAAGAGATATTGAGACGTTTAAGTCCTGCATCTTTAAGACGCTGTGCTGCTTCAGGAAGTAAAAAAGCATTGGTAGTCAGAGCCAAGTCAAGCCCTTCTTTATAGTCATTTATCATCTTAATAAAAGAATCCAAATCTTCACGTAAAAGAGGCTCTCCACCCGTAAGGCGTATTTTGGTAACTCCACCATCAATGGCTACTTTTACAAATAAAAAGAGTTCTTCAAATGAAAGTAAATTCTCTTTAGGCACCCAAGAGAAAGGTTTTTCAGGCATACAGTACTGACATCTAAAGTTACAACGTTCTGTTACTGAAATACGAAGATAATTCACCTCGCGACCATGTCCATCTATAAGCATATAAAATCCAATATATAATTTTTTGTATTATTTCTATAATTTTATTAGGGTATCTAAATGTAGATAAAAGGGGGATAAAACATATCATTCATTAAATATTTTCTAATGATTTGTTGTAGATTTGAAGGTTATGGTAAATTTGTATGAAAAAATGAAATAAATATTTAGACTAAATATTTCGTAGTAGTGTACTGTAGATTTGAGGGTTGTCGTAAGGGAGTGTAATATCCTTCATTAAAGATTTTGTGATGATTTGTTGTAGGTTTGAAGGTTGTTTCGAAGGAGCTTACTCTCAGTAAGTGACTGAGGAACTCCTTCAAAGATGCAATAAAGCATCTCAAAAGATTAATGAAGGTCTCTCCATTGGGATTGTTTCCATAGGTATGCCAGTATTGTAAAGATAAAGAAGACCCCAAGAACCCATGGTCCTACCGCTTCTCTTTTAGGTTTACTAGGATCACCTACTTCTTCAAGGTATGCTTCCACTTTTGCATATCCCTCTTCTGTGAGTCCTGTTCTAGGCATGGATGTACCTGGAAGCTGTGATTGTGGATTTTCCACAAATGTCTCCATGAAATGCTCAGATCTTGCACGAATCATGATAGATAAATCTGGTGGGAGTTTACCCATGTATGCTTTTACTGCATCTTGCTCATCAATTACTTTGATTTTGTAAGCCAATGCATCTTTTTCATGTTTGAACTTTGGTGTTTCTCCAAGTTGTGTCAGTTTTGCATAACGCATTGCATGACATCTTCCACATGCTTCTTCATACGCCTCTTTAGGCGTCACTTCGCCTGCTTTTTTTGTCATGAGGTAAGCAACTACATCTGCGATAGACTGATTGTCTGTAAACATTGTTTTGATGCTTCCCATTGGGTGTGTCATAGTGTCTGCATACTTATGGTCAACATTTGACGCCATCGCTGGATCTTTAATGAGTGCAATAAGATAGTTTTTATCATAAATCGCACCTGCATGATCAAGATTTGGAGGGATTACACCACCCATATTGATACCTGCACCATTGTGACATCCCATACACATACCAAAACCTGCTTCACCTGTTGCAGGGTCACCTTTAAGTGCTGCGATTGTTTTTACTTCAGACCAAAACTTCTCTTTTACTTCTTTTTTCTCTTTAGAAGCTTCCTCTATATCTGCTTCACCGGTATAGACAAAGTTATGACCTTCCACATGTTTATGCATTTGTGAATGTGCATAAGGTTCTACCAAATAGTAGGTTAAAAGTGAAAAGAATACAACAACTGCTAATATTTTTAATTCTCTCATGTTATGCTCCTTTCTCTATTTTTTTCTCAAACATTGTAATGACAACAAGGATTGGTCCAAGTGCCAAGAATAACACAGCTGCAATCAATCCGATAGTTGCAAACGTCGGATTGGTTGGAGGGAGTTTACCCATAGCTGTTAATGTAATCATATCTGCCAGTAATACCCAGAACCAAATTTGGAAAAGACCTCTTTTGTGTGCAGGTGCTACATTTGGACTTCTATCGATAAACGGTAGGAAGAACAGTGCTGCTTGTGCTACACCAAAGGCAATCAAACCAACATCTTTAGAGAATGGACGTAAGATCTCATATGACCACAAGAAATACCACTCAGGGTAGATGTGTGCTGGTGTTTTAAGTCCATCTGCTGGGTCAAAGTTTACAGGATCCATCGCAAATTCAAAATGGTAAAATACCAAATAGAAGAAGAGTATAAAGTAGACACCCATCACAAAAACATCTTTACTAAAAAATACAGGTGAGAATGGAATCACTTTTGACTCTTTTCTTTTTCCTGCTTTCCAAAGTGCTGCTGACTCTTCAAAGTCTATCTCTTCACTCTCTTGGTTATTTACGTGTGGTAATCTAAGTGTACCAAAGTGTAAAACAATCAATCCTATAATCGCTAAAGGAATAAGCATAACATGCAACATAAAGAAACGCGTTAAGTATGCATCACCAGGAACGTAGTCACCACGAATCCATTCAACAACACCATTAAGCTCCAATGATCCCATACTAAATAGGTTTGTAATAACCATACCGGCCCAGTAAGACATTTGTCCCCATGGAAGCATATATCCAGAGAATGCCTCAGCTGAGAATGCAACAAAAAGTCCCATACCTGAGAGCCAAATCAGTTCACGTCCACGTTTATATGAACCATAGTAGATACCTGTAAACATGTGGATATAGATAATAAGGAATACTATCGATGCACCCACACCATGTACATGTCTCCATAACCAACCATAGCCTACTTCAGACATAATGGTATAGTTTACAGAATCAAATGCTAAATTAGTATCTGGTTTGTAGTACATAAGTAACATAATTCCAGATACTACAAGTATCCCAAATGTTGCCGCAAGTACCATACCCAATGCCCATAAAAAATTGATATTTTTTGGAATCCAATATTCAATATTTAATACACATTTGAGTGTATTAAGTCCTATACGTTCATCTAACCATTTTTCGCTAAACGGTTTTACTGTTTCATCAAAATGTGCCATAATTTATCCCTCCCCCTTATGCGATTAGACCAGCGTCTAACATCTTTTTATATTCAGGACCTGCTTCACCTAAAACCAATTTTGTTCCCTCTATTGTAAAAGGAGGAATGACAAGTGGGCTTGGTGGTGGAGATTTTAATACTTCTCCACTTGCATCAAACTCCCCACCATGACAAGCACACATAAACTTATGTTGTTCACCCTCATAAGCTGGAATACACCCTAGGTGCGTACAAAGTCCGATAGATACGTGAAATCTATCTGAACCAATCACGATATCTCTATCATTTGGTTTCATATCAGCTGTTTTTTTCAAAACAAAGATAGGTTTTCCTCTCCATTTTTCAACCACCAATTTATTTGGTTGTGCCTCTGCTAAATCGATTGTGGTAAATCCTGCTGCCTTCACTGATGGCAATGGATCCCATGTACGTTTCATCGCATATAGTGCACCAATACCGCCCAATGCAGTAAATCCACCTAATGCCATACCGATAAAGTCACGACGACCTTTTTTCTCTTCTTGCATAGTTGTTCCTCCTATAGTATTTAGAAATATAATAAGTTATTATAATCAAGTCGGTGTTAAAGAGTTGTACTTATAGTGGGGGAGTATGAAAATTTACCTATAATGTTACCATAGGTAAATTAGGAGTATTATGGTCTTAAATTATAGATAATATAAGTTAATGTTTTAATAGTATCTTTGATTCGTCAATTTTTTCGATATTTTGTCCATTTTTTGATAAATTATTTTGTAAAACCTCATTTAATTTTTCATTATCAAAGCCATTTATCACTGCAATACCATAGCTTTCTAAAAGCGCTGGTGCGTACAATTCTCGTTCTGACAAGACCAAATAAATAACATTTGCACCCGCTACTTTAGCTTCTAATGCTGTCTGACTTGAGGCAATAACCACTGTGCTACTATTTTTAATCAAATCTTCATACTCTTCTGGCTCATATAAAGTAGTAAAAAGTTTTGCCAAATCATCTTCATATTTAACAAAAAAGTAATTACCAAGGAGTAGTTCCATATCAAAAGCTTTGAAGAAATCTGCATTATTTAATACCGTTTTGTTATAGTCTGCATCGCCTAAAAAGAAAAGTGTTCGTTCCTCTTTTTCTACTTTGTCGTCAAAATATGTATCATCAACCAAGACTGTATCTAAGCCTATAACGATCTCACTATGTACCGCTTTATCTGCTGCGTCATGTGCAAAACGCCATACAGTATCAAAATCTTCACAGTACTTTACCAATCTTCCATGGTCGTCTTCAAGTGAATCAATGATAATACTATCTCCATTTTGAGCAATAGCATCAATATCCTGTATACCCTCTATGGTCACATACTCAGATACACCCAATTCACGCGCCACCAAGCCTGCACGAAAATCATTCACAAGTAGTTGTGTCTCTACTCCTTTTGCACTCAGTCTATTGAGTAGTGCTGCACCACGTCTTAGTCTTTCAAGTCCAAGTTTATGGCTTGTATTTGCATAATAATATAACATTATTCTTTTCCTTTTTTAGAGATAGTTCTTTTAGACATACTTCGTTGTCTCATTTTAATGTGTACATGGACTATTTCCAGTGCTGCAGGGGTTACACCAGATATCTGAGATGCAGAAAAAAGTGTAGGTGGTGTTGCTTTCTCAAGCTTCTCTTTTATCTCATTACTAAGACCAGATATACTGTTATACACAAAATCTTCTGGTATTTTTATTTTAAGCATCTCATCCATATTCATAATCTGTGCTTGTTGCTTCTCTATGTAACGGCTGTATTTTGCTTCTACAAGTATCTGTTCCATAACCTCATCATCATACTTATCAAAGTCAGGTAACAAGGTAGTTAACTTTTCACGGTTAAAATCACCACGTCCTATCACATCCATCCAACGGGTTTTTTCATTGATTTTCACTGCACCTATTTCAGACAACTTTGCCAAGAACTCTTTAGTTGGAGTCACATAGTTGTCAGACAAAAATAACAATGCCTCATCTAAAGCTTCTTTTTTAGCTTCAAATTTTGCCATATAGTCATCATCTAAAAGTCCTAGTTCTTTCCCATAATGAGAGAGTCTCATATCTGCATTGTCTTCACGAAGCAGTAGTCTATACTCTGCACGAGATGTAAACATACGGTAAGGTTCTTTGGTTCCTTTAGTTACCAAATCATCTATAAGTACGCCTATATAGGCTTCATCTCGTCTCAAAATAAACGGTTCTTTACCTTGTATCGACAGTGCCGCATTTATCCCTGCCATGAGCCCTTGTGCCGCTGCTTCTTCATAGCCCGTGGTACCATTTATCTGTCCGGCAGTATAAAGTCCTTTTATTTTTTTCGTCTCAAGGGTATGTTTCAAATCAGTTGGCTGAATGTAGTCATACTCTATGGCATAGCCATAACGCACTATATTGGCATTTTCCATCCCTTCGACTGACTGTATCATCTCTAACTGCACATCAATAGGCAGAGAGGTACTCATACCATTAATGTAATACTCCGTTTCATCCATTGTTTGTGGTTCTACAAATATCTGGTGACGTGGTCTATCTCTAAAACGGTTAATCTTGTCTTCTATACTTGGACAATAACGTGGTCCCACCCCTTCTATCTGTCCAGAGAACATCGGTGCTCTATAGAAGTTAGACTCAATAATCTCATGCGTTGTTTCATTCGTATAGGTCACATAACATGGCAACTGTATAGGGTTAAAGCTACTTTTGTCTGTACGAAATGAAAATGGTGGAGGAGGTGTATCACCAGGCTGTACTTCCATGATGTCTGTATTGACATATTTTGCATCTATTCTTGCACAAGTACCTGTTTTTAAACGTCCTATATTGAGTCCAAGTGAACGTAAATACTCTGCGAGTTCTACAGAAGCAAACTCACCTTGACGCCCAGCTACTTGCTGCTTGTCTCCAATGTGTATCAGTCCATTAAGAAAGGTTCCTGCAGTGATGATGACTTTAGATGCTGTGTAGGTGTTACCAAGTTGTGTAGTCACACCTGTCACTTCACCCTCTTCTATCACAAGCCCATCTGCTATCTCTTGTTTGACTTCTAAATTTTTAGTATTTAAAACCACATTACGCATATAGAGTCTATACTGATCCATATCTATCTGTGCTCTTGTTCCTCTTACCGCTGGACCTTTAGAAGCGTTGAGGGTTCTAAACTGTATCCCTGTTTTGTCTGTACAAACACCCATCTCTCCACCAAGCGCATCAACTTCACGTACCAAGTGCCCTTTTGCAAGTCCACCAATCGCTGGGTTACAAGAGCTTGCACCTATCTGTTCTGCTAGTATGGTAATAAGCAGTGTTTTTGCACCCATACGTGCCGCGCTCAAAGACGCTTCTATTCCGGCATGACCACCACCGATAACGATTACATCATAATTCATTTTTACCTCATATCGGGTACCCACAAGGGGATACCCCTACATTTAATACACACCATAGGGCATCCCCTTGTGGTTGCCCTTGGTATATTTTGCTATAATAAGCGAATTATATCTAAAAAAAGAGTCTATATGTTTACAGGTCTTATTCGTGAAATTGCCACTGTCAAAAGCTACAAAAACAACATCCTAACCATTACTTCCAAACACAAAGCAAAACTGGGTGATTCTATTGCCATCAATGGAGTATGTCTTACTGTCATTAAGGTACACTCAGATGGCTTTGACTTAGAGTTAGCAGATGAGACACGCAGTATCATCAATGAGAGTAAAATCACAGGACAAGTGCACCTAGAACCTGCTATGCAAATGAATGACCGGTTTGAAGGACATATCGTCCAAGGACATGTAGATTGTGTAGGTACCGTTAGTCAAATAACACCAAGAGAAAATGCCACAGATTTCATCATCACTGTAGAGAAAAAATACATTGCTCATATTATCCCAAAAGGTTCCATCACTATAGACGGTATCTCCCTTACAGTCAATGATGTAGGTGATGACAATTTCCGTCTTACCATCATCCCTCACACTCTCAAAGAGACATTGATGAAAAACTATAAAGTGGGAACCAAGCTTAACATAGAAACCGATGTTTTTGCGCGATACATAGACCATATACTAGCACATCGTCAAAATAGTAAAAAAAGCTTATCATGGGATGATGTCGATAAGATACAGATGTCGTATTAACTGACCTTACGGACTTTACAAAAACATAGTAAAATAACATATGAGAAAA
>VCAW01000012.1 GCA_013607775.1 Campylobacterota bacterium
ATAGAGATCTGAACCGTTCATTTCTTCCTCCTTTTTCTCTTTTAATCTGTACGAATCTCCAAGAATATTTATGACATGAGAATGATGTAAAAGTCTGTCTAAAATAGCAGTAGTAACCACCTTGTCATTTGCAAATATACTACTCCATTGCGAGAAGACTAAATTAGAAGTTACAATGGTTGATCCTCTCTCATACCTTCTGGAGATCACTTGAAAGAAATGATGGGCATCTTCTTTGCTCATAGGAAAGTATCCTATCTCGTCAATTACAAGTAAAGCAGGAGACATTACAGCTTGCCTTAGAAAGGCATCATAACGCTTCTCCTTCTTTGCTTGGCTCATTTGAAGTATCAAATCAGAAGCAGTAATGAATCTTGCTTTAACACGCTTCTGCACAGCTTGGTATGCCAAAGCAATAGCGAGATGTGTTTTACCTACACCGGACTGCCCAAGCAGAATAATATTCTCTTTTCTTTTTACGAACTCCATGGTTGAGAGTTCTTCAATTTGTCTTCTGTTCACGCCTACTGTAAAATCATAATCAAACTGTTTCAAGGTCTTAATAGTTGGGAACCCTGCCATCTTTGTAAGTGTAGCCCGTGAACGTTCTGCCTTACCTTTTGACTCGCTTTTAAGTGCTTCATAAAGGTATTCACTATATTTCCAACTCTCCTTGGCGGCACGGTTGCTAAGTTCATGATGTATTTTACATAAAGAATTCAGTTTAAGTTCTTTACACAAGGTTTCTATCTGCGCATTTATTGCCATGATGCACCTCCGGTGATTAGACTATATGTTAGCAAATAGGCTATTGCAGCAGGAATGAACTCATCATAACTTTGCAAGTCACGCTGAGGGATATGTACCCTTTGTTTAGGTTTTACTCTGTGGTCTTGTGTTATACTTCTAGCTGTAGCTTTTAACGGGTGGATACCTTTATATGGCTTCGGCAGAGGAAGCAGCTGTAACTGCTCTTCTGCAAGTAGATCAAATGGTTTTTGCAATAAGGTTTGGTGTATTCTTGCATTGGCTGTATAGTCCAACCAGTCCATCACTTCAGCATTAGCATTCTCTTTATTCATCTTGTACCCCATCATTGACAGACGCACTTTAAAGACATTATGAAAGCTGTATCGCAAATAGTGGTTAAAACGTTCTACTTTTCCTTTGGTTTGCGGACGGTATGGCTTACATACTTTTAGATCCATTCCACAATGTTTGGCAAAGTCACGGAATTGTTCATTAAATTTATGTTTGCCTGAACCGTAGGCATTACGCTTGATGATGACTGTCTTCATATTGTCATAAAGACCTTCCTGCGGCACACCACCGAAGTAAGAGAAGGCATTCATGTGGCAATTTATCAGGGTATCTACCTTCTCATCTGTGACATACTCAACATACGATGCTCTTGAGTATCCCATGGTAGCCACAAATGCAGATAATCCATCTTTGGGGAACTCTATCCAATCCACCTGCATCTGTTTGCCTTTGGCTGTTTCAAAGTTTACAAGAGGCTCTTCATCTTCTACTTTACGTCTGAGTTCATGCCTTTGCATATTCTCTTGCATTCAACGTAAAGAACCGCTGTATCCTAGTTTCTGTATCTCTTTATAGATGGAACTGGATGGAATATGTAACTCTAATTTATGTGCCTCTTCAAGCATTCTGGCAATATGAGGAAGATAGGCATCTACTGTGGTACTGGTAGCTTCTCTTTTAATCACAGGAATGTGACCTTCTGGTAGTTTGGCATACTTGGAAACCGTGTCTCGACTCAGTCCAAGTTTACGTGCAATTGCACTTTTACTTAGCCCTTCTTTTATCATCTTGTGGATCATTTTTACTTCACCTTTTTTAAGCATAAATCTCCTTCTAAATTACATTAGAAAAAGACTCTAACAGATTTACTCTGTTTCTTTGGCTTTTTGGTTGTAAAAACTACTCTTTTAGCAGTCTTTTGTACTGCCTATTTTAGCACCGCGGGTGACACCAAATGCACTGCGAAGTTCTCTTCTGGGTTATTTACAGAACCTCTTTTACTATCAGGATTGGCTACTCTTGCTAATACTATCTCTTTTAGGGCTTCTATACTTCTTTTATTTCTTGCAGGGTTAGTGATAATACTATT
>VCAW01000068.1 GCA_013607775.1 Campylobacterota bacterium
TGCCATACTTTTCTCCTTGGACGAATGTGTCACCTGATGGGTGATAACAAAAAGTGGCACTTTCGTTCTTCTTTTATCGTATTATACGATATTTCATCTTGTTTGGTTATTTTTCTATTTCGTTATTTGGGTAAGTTATCCTATCTGTTCGCATTTCTAACACAGTTTAGGTTAGAATACATCAAAAAAGAGGCTTACACTTGAAAACTATTACTATCATCGACACTTTTGGCTTCTTCTTCCGTTCATATTTTGCATTACCACCTTTGCGTAATTCAGATGGCTTTCCAACAGGACTACTCACTGGATTTATCAACCTTGTAGATTCATTGCGTAGAGACCATAGTACAGATTATTTGGTGTTTGCCTTAGATGCCAAAGGCAATACATTTCGTAATGAGATGTATCCTGAATACAAAGCTAACCGTGATGAAGCACCAGAAGATTTGAAAAAGCAACTCCCCGTTGCTGTGGAGTGGATAGAGCAGATGGGCTTTCCAAACTTAACACGTGAGGGGTATGAAGCAGATGATATCATCGCTACGGTGACGAAGTTTGCACGTAAAAAAAATCTCAAAGTACGTATCGTTTCTCACGATAAAGATTTATATCAGCTTATTGATGATGGTGAAGTGGTGATGTATGATGCCGTTAAGCGTCAAGAGGTAGACGAAGAGGCATGTATCGCCAAATTTGGAGTACATCCAAAAGATTTTATCAACTTTCAGGCACTGCTTGGCGACAGTTCGGACAATGTTCCTGGTGTCAAAGGTATAGGAAAAGTAGGGGCTGCAAAACTGATTAACAAGTATCATACCCTTGAAGCCATCTACGATGATATAGAAAATGCTGGGACACCACGTATCCAAAAGCTTCTTTTAGAAGGAAAAGAGATGGCATTTTTATCTCGTGATTTGGTACGCATGAGTGACAGTGTGTTTGTAGATATGGATGTAGAGAGCTTTGTTTTTGAAGACAAAAACTACCTCTCGTGCTTGCTAGAAGAGTTTGAACAGTATGAGATGAAACAAGCCATACGCAAAGCCAAAGTAGGGATGGAAGAGGCAGACTGCGAACGTGAATATGTTGAGCCTGTACGACCAAGTCTTAGTTTTGAAGCCATCACACTCGATACAAAAGAGAAGCTAGATGCAGTCTTAAACACACTAGATAAAGATGCCATTGTCGCTTTCGATACAGAAACTACGGGATTAGATACAAAAGTAGCAAAGATGGTTGGTTTTTCATTTTGTATAAGCCGAGAGAAAGCCTATTATGTACCGGTAGGACATAGCTATTTGGGTGTAGAAGAGCAAGTAAGTTTGCCAGATGCGCTAAGTGCTGTGGCTAAACTATTGACCTTTAATGTGGTAGGACAAAACCTTAAGTTTGACCTCTCATTGCTCTATAATCAATATGATTTTGAACCCATCATCCCTTTTGCTGATACGATGATAATGGCATGGCTCTCAAACCCTGGCTCTAAAATAGGCTTGGATACATTGGCAAAGCAGTACTTTAAGTATGAAATGAAACCGTTTAAAGAGATGGTGAAAAAAGGTGAAGACTTTTCAGCTGTTGCTATACCTGATGCGACTTTCTATGCAGCAGAAGATGCATGGATGACCTTTTTACTTTATGGTGCCATCAAAAAGAAGATGGAACTCTCTTCTCTTACGCACCTACTTAAAGAGGCTAAAGATGTAGAGTATCCGTTTATGACTGTGCTTATGCGTATGGAACGATTGGGCATCAAGATAGATCCTAGCAAGTTGCAAGCACTACAAAAAACACTGACTGATGATTTGGCTGCCTTGACACAAGAGATTTATGTACTAGCAGGTTCAGAGTTTAATATCAAGTCTACACAGCAGTTGGGTGTGATACTCTTTCAAACCCTAGGGCTCAAAGGTGGGAAGAAGACAAAGACAGGTTACAGTACCAACGAAGCAGTGCTGACTTCTCTTAAAGAGGAACATGAAATTATCCCTAAGATACTCGAATATCGTGAATACCAAAAAATCCTCTCCACCTATGTAACACCACTGTTAAAACTAGCAGAGGCAGATGAACACTCTCGTATTTACACAAGTTTCGGGCAGACTGGTACTGCCACAGGGCGTCTAAGTTCGCGTGATCCAAACTTGCAAAACATTCCTGTACGCTCGCCACTTGGGCGTTCTGTGCGTGAAGCATTTGTGGCAAAAGAGGGCTACAAACTGGTAAGTATTGACTACTCTCAAATAGAGTTACGTCTGCTTGCACACTTTTCACAAGATGCTGCACTGCTTGACGCCTTTAAAAATGGCGTGGACATTCACTTGGCAACTTCCACCATACTCTTTGGTGAAGAGCATGCAAAAGAGAAAAGAAACTTTGCAAAATCAGTAAACTTTGGACTCCTCTATGGAATGGGATCTAAAAAACTCTCGGATGAGTTGGGTATATCATCGGGTGAAGCCAAAGAGATTATTACCAACTATTTTGCATCTTTCCCAACGGTAAAAAGTTTCTTAGAGGGCATACAGGAACGTGTCAAAATAGACGGTTATGTAGAGACTATCTTAAAACGTAGACGTATTTTTGACTATGAATCAGCCAATGGTATGCAAAAAGCAGCCTTCATGCGCGAGTCGGTCAATACTGTCTTTCAAGGCTCTGCTGCTGACCTCATAAAACTTTCTATGAACCAGATAGACTCTATGATACGAGAAGAGGAGTTAGATGCCTTTATGCTCCTGCAAATCCACGATGAACTTATATTTGAAGTGAAAGAGGAGAAAGTAGAAGAGATAAGCAAACGCTTTGTCCATACCATGGAAAATGTGTTAGAACTTGATGTTCCGTTAGAGTGTTCTGTAAGTGTTGGGGACAGTTGGGGTGAGTTGAAATAATGAATGATAACTACATAAAACTACCACGAGGCATTTTCTTCATGGGAACAGACGATGCTGATGCACGTGACAGAGAAAAGCCATGTCATGAAGTGAGTATAGACTATGATATAGCGATGGCAAAGTATTTGGTAACGGTAGAGGACTATATGCTTTATGCACAGGCGACAGGTGCAGTAGTTCCTGAAGAACGTCATGAAAACCTTGGCTTTGATGTCCCTGTACGTCGGGTGAAGTGGACAGATGCAGTGGCGTATGCGAAGTGGAAGAGTGAGCGTGAGGGAAAGAAGTATAGACTTCCCACAGAAGCAGAGTGGGAGTATGCCTGTCGTGCAGGCTCTGAGGGTAAATTTTGTTTTGGTGATGATGAAGCTTTGCTCGGTGAATATGCATGGTATGCTGACAATGCCGAAAAAGTAACCCATGATGTTGGCACTAAAAAACCAAATGCATGGGGACTGTATGACATGCATGGGAATGTATGGGAATGGTGTTTGGACAGATATGCCGATGACTACAGTGAAACGCCTAGAGATGGCTCAGCGTATGCAGTAGCAAGTGAAAAGGGTAGAGTACTTCGTGGAGGCTCTTACAATGCAGATGCCGATAAATGTTCTTGTACATCACGGATAAATTTAGGAAGTGGCGGAAAGAACTATTTTATTGGATTTAGATTGGTCGAAGTGTTGTAACTACCCCAGAGGGTAGTTGGTAGAGTCTTAGATTTTAGTCATTAAAGCAAAACTTTTTACAAAAGGCACTGCCATAGATGGATTTTTAATCATCGCTTTGAAGTCACCTGTGTTAAACTTGAGTTTTCCTGTGGTAAATGCAAGTCCCATTGACGCCATATTGAGAGGTTTGGTTGTCCATTTACCCCAGTTCTTCTCATCTGCTCTCATGTCCCAGTCTGGTGTTTCACCATTGTAAAGTCCTGCACGTGTTGCTACACCATTTTCTACCACAAAGACACATCTTGGTTGATCTTCATTTTTATATCCACAAGTGATGACCGATGAAAAATCAATCTTAGCCAGTGCATCTGAAACTTCTGGTTCATTGTTCCATTCATCTTTAAGTGCGTTTATCCATTCGTCTGAAAATAATTCTGCCATTTTTGCCTCTTTTAGTTTAATTTTGTGTAAAGAGTTTAACACTACTTTACTTAAGAAAAATACTATTTTATATAAAATATTTTGATTAAGATATAAGAGTATATTTCTCTTAATTCTACTGTAAAGTAAGATTTAGTTATGATTTATAAAAGAGATAGTGAAGAGGTGTATATGTCTATCGTGAGAATAGTATGTTTGATGTTAGTATATTATGGTGTAAGTTTTGCCAATACCACAGTTAATATTGTGTGTGATGAAGAAGATGCTATTTTGTATGTGAATGGTGAAAAGAGCATGCAAATTACACAAAAGACAACACCAATTAAGCTTACCAAGGGTAGCTATGAATTTATGGTTTCAAAGCCTCTTGATGAAGACTGGCAGTTGGTAGGACGTAAAAATATTGAGGTAAGAGATGAAACGTCTATAGATGTTAAACTTGGTATGGATATTGAAAAAAATATCAAAGAAAACAAACAAAAGCAATGCCAATAACTTTAAAAGAAAAGGTGATGTAGTTGTTGATACTGTAGCAAAACTTGTTTGGCAAGATGATGCCACTGTGACTGAAGTAAAGAAGAATTGGACTGATGCACAGGCGTATTGTGAAGCACTTACTCTGGAGAATGCCAATGACTGGCGACTTCCAAGCTATGATGAGCTTATTAGTATTGCGGATTATACAAAACACACGTTGGCAATTATGCCGGCATTTAAACATATCGTTTCAGAGTACTATTGGTCATCCAATACAGATGTAGAAAACGCACTCAATGTTAAAAATATCTATTTTGGAAATGGATGTCCCGATAGCAAAGCCAAAAAGAATCCGTATTTTATACGCTGTGTACGAAGATTAAAGTAACAAATAGTTAAAAATAAGAGTCTCAGAGTCTGAATTAACAGATAGTTAATGAACACACGCTATAATCTTTGTACTAAAATGTCCAAGGATTCTACATGAAACAACTCTTCTCAATGAAAATGGCAGTACTTATGCTGTTTTTATTTGGTGTGATTATAGGTGCCGGTACGTTTATCGAAAATGATTACGGTACACAAACTGCGCGAGCACTCATCTATAAAGCAAAATGGTTTGAGGTCTTTTTAGCCTACTTTGTGGCTATTTTGGTTTACAATATTGTGAAATACAAAACCTACAAAACAAAACTCCCTGTGTTTATCTTTCATATGTCATTTCTCATCATCGCTATTGGTGCGCTGATTACACGTTATGTAGGGTATGAAGGTGTGATGAGTATTCGTGAGGGTGCAACGAGCCACACTATGGTTTCAGATGTAAAGAATTTACAGGTACATGCAACACTTGGAGATAAAAGTGCTACTTTAGAAAAAGAACTTTTCTTCTCTACAATGACAGGTAACAGTATGCATGAGAGTATCAGTGTTGGAGATAAAAAAGTAGATATTGAACTTGTCAAATATTTACCAACAGCAAATGAACACGCAGTTGCAGATGCCAATGGAAAAAAACTTTTAGAACTTAAAATCTCCGCAGGTGGTAAAGGAAAGATACATTTCCTTGCCAAAGGTGAGAAGATAGACTTTGGTGGTTTCTATGTAGGGTATGACATCACTCCAAGCACAGATAAACCAACATTCCTCATAAAAGATAAAGGTGAAGGCTACGCGGTTGATTTCCCATTCACTATGAAAACATTGAATATGGATACGAAGACACCAGGCGAGATAAATGGTGGTGAAAATGACTTTACACAAAGAGTGCTTTACCGTTTCGGTGGGAATGCTGTGGTACTTAAAGATATTCATGAAAAAGCCATAGTGAAAGTTGATTCAGATGATATTAAAACACAACGTGGCGAAGCTGAGTATATTCAATGGAAAGTCTCTGTGGGTGGCGCATCAAAGATAGTAACTACGATGCCACATAAAGGTAAAGTGGGTGAGATAGAGAGAATGGACTTAGATGGTGTTCATGTTGATATGAGAGTAGGGGCAAGACTTATTGATGTGCCATTTAGTATTACACTCAAAGATTTTGAACTTGAACGTTACCCAGGTTCTATGACGCCTGCTTCCTACTCAAGCAAGGTTGTACTTACAGATAAAGAGGCGAATGTTACGATGCCTTATCACATCTATATGAACCATATCTTAGACTATAAAAATTATCGTCTCTTCCAGTCTTCTTATGACCCTGATGAGAAAGGAACAGTACTTTCAGTCAATCATGACCCAGGTACATTGCCAACATATATAGGGTATTTACTCCTTGCTCTTGGTATGATTTGGTCACTTTTTCATCCAAATGGACGTTTCCAAAAACTCCTTAAAGGGGCTAGAAAATTACAGTCATCTGCTGCTGGTTTGGCTTTAGTCGCTCTGTTTGCATTTGCTCCACAAAATATACATGCTGCATCACCAAAGATTGATGAAGGTATGTTGAAAACAATGCAGTCTTATAACCTGCAACATACACTGAACTTTGGTAAGCTCGCAGTACAAGATCACCAAGGGCGTATGAAGCCTATGGATACAGTAGCCCATGATGTTGTTGCCAAGATTACAAGCCGTTCATCACTTTATGATTTGGAACCAACACAAATGCTACTTGGTATGATTATGCAACCAGAGCTTTATCAAAATGTTCCTATGATAAAAGTAGGACACAAGAAAATCGCTTTAGAGATTGGACTACCTGAAGATACGAAATATGCAAAGTTTTCAGACTTTTTCTCAAAAAAAGATGGCGCATACAAAATCTTTAACGCAGTGACAGAAGCAAGTCAGAAAAAACCACTTGAAAAAACGCAATATGACAAAGAGCTTATCAAGATAGATGAAAGAGTGAATGTAGCCTTTATGGCATACCAAGGCACACTCATGCGTATCTACCCTAAGCCTAATGATGCGAATAATAAATGGTTGGCACCTCTTGATGCCATTAAGACATTCCCTAAAGAACAAGCAGATATGGTCAAGATGAGTATCTCTGCTTATTTCCAGATGGTAGCGCAAGGGCTTAAAACATGGGATTGGAAAAATGCAGACTTGGCGCTTAAGGGTATACGTGCTTTCCAGGAAAAGTATGGTTCATCAGTCATTCCTAGTAAAAAACATATCGATATGGAGATTAAGTACAACAAACTTGGACTCTTTGGTAAACTGGTTCCTCTTTACCTTGTTTTAGGATTGGTATTGTTGATTTTTGCATTTATTAACGTACTTAAACCATCGTTCTCTATGAAGTGGATTATGCGTATTTCATGGACTATTTTTGTTATTGGACTTATTATCCATCTTACCGGGTTAGGTATCCGTTGGTATATAGCAGGACACGCACCTTGGTCTAACGCCTACGAATCCATTGTCACTATTGCAGCAGCAACGATGATAGCAGGGATTATTGTGGCACGCAAATCACCATTTGCCCTAGCTGGTGCAGCGATACTTGCAGGTATCACAATGGGTGTGGCACATATGAACTTCATTAACCCAGAGATAACCAACCTTGTGCCTGTACTAAAGTCTTATTGGCTAATGATACACGTAGCAACCATCATCTCTGGTGACGGTTTCTTTGGATTAGGTTCTATCCTCTCCTTACTTGTACTCATCTTGTACATTATGAGAGGTAAAGAGGGTAATGAAAACATTGACCGCTCCATTAAAGAGCTTACAAACCTTTCTGAGATGGGACTTATCATCGGGATTATGTTACTGACTATTGGTAACTTCCTTGGTGGTGTCTGGGCAAATGAGTCTTGGGGTCGTTACTGGGGTTGGGATAGTAAAGAGACATGGGCAGCAGTGACCATCCTTATCTATGCAACGGTACTTCACCTACGTTTCATTCCAGCATTGAAGTCTAACTTCATCTTTAATGCGGCTACAACATGGGCGTACTTCTCTGTACTTATGACATACTTTGGAGTAAACTACTACCTTTCAGGGCTACACTCTTACGCAGCAGGAGATCCCGTGCCAATTCCTATGTGGGTTTACTATGGTGTAGCAGGACTCTTTGTGATTACGGTACTTGCATCAAGAAATCGTAAATTAAAATAATCTTCTTTACTATCTCACTTCGGTGAGATAGCACTTCCTCTCTAAGCCTTTAAATCATAACATTATATTATAATACGGTATACCAATCTATAGGTATAAATAACAATATTAGGGAATAGAATGTTAGACGAATTTAAAAAATTTCTCATTAAGGGAAATATGGTAGATATGGCGGTTGGTTTCATCTTCGGTGGAGCTTTTGCAACTGTGGTTAAGTCGATGGTTGCCAATGTAGTAATGCCTCCAGTAGGCTTACTTATGGGAAAAGTTGATTTTTCTCAACTTTTTATAGCTCTTGACGGTAAAGAGTATGCTAACATGGCTGCACTTGATAAAGCAGGAGCACCGGCTATCAAGTATGGTATCTTCATTAATGATATTATTTCATTTATCATTTTGGGTTTTGTGGTGTTTATGTTTATTAAAGCCTACAATAAAATGAAAGAACCAGAAGCTGAAGCAGCACCTACAACAAAAACATGTGGTGAGTGTGCCATGGAGATTCCATTAGCCTCTAAAAAATGTGGACATTGTGGGAATACTGACGTATAAACCACTTAGTGTATAGGCTTTTTAGCCTATACTATTTTAATATCTTCTTTATCGCTTCCGAACATACCGTAAGACCTACTGCTCCAGTGACTGCTACACACGAACCTTTCTCTTTACACTTATCTTCTTCTGGAGAAAAGACTACTGTAAAGTTTCTGTCAAACTTAGCTTTTTTTAGCTCATTGCGAATCTTACGTGCCAGTGCATCACCATGGGTTTTCCAGATGGAGGCTACTTCTATTTTATTTGTGTCCCAGCGTTTTGCTGAGCCTAGTGCCATAATGAGTTTTTTGTAACACTTTTTAGCTACTTCTATTTTGACTTTTGTGGTGTCTGCTGCATCTATCACGAGGTCATAAGGCTCGAAATCAAACGCTGCTACCCATGCCATATCCATACGTTGGTTTATGGTTTTTACTGAGGGGTAGAGCTCTTGAAGTCTTTCCACTTTGACACAACCTACAGCTTCAGAACCTATCTGTCTGTTTTGGTTGGTTTCATCATAGACATCAAAGTCTAAAATGGTAATGTCGCTTACGCCTGAACGGTAGAGACAGTCTAGTGCATAAGAGCCCACGCCACCTACACCCAAGATGAGTATTTTTGCATTTTGCAGTTTATCAAAGTTCTCATCTCCAAAGAGCATCTTGCAACGTTGAAATCTCATAGCCATTCCCCAAGTGCTTTGATGTCTTCATGTGAAGTCATATCTAGTTTTACAGGAGTGATTGAAACATACCCATCATTGACTGCTTCAAAGTCTGTGGTATGCCCTTTGGTGTCCATCCAACCTAGCTCTGGTAAACCTATCCAGTAGTACTCTTTGCCTCTTGGATTGTAGTGTACTTCGGCGTTGTGTACATAGAGTCTATTTCCTGCGCGCGTTACCTTGAAGCCTTTGCACTCATGCGATGGAATAGGAGGGATGTTTACATTTAAAAATTTACGTTCAGGTAGAGGGAAGTTGCCTTCAAATGTTTTTTCTACCAAAGAGATAATGCTCTCTTGCGCCAGCGCATACCCAAACTCATCGATGCTTTTGCCATGTTCTGCATAGACTTGACTGATGGCTATGGCAGGGATGCCCTGTAGTACAGCTTCCATAGCCGCTGAGGCGGTACCAGAGTAGGTGATATCTTCACCCATGTTTGAGCCTATGTTGATGCCAGAGATGACAATGTCAGGTCTGTTATCTTTACTAAAAAGTTTGTTGAGTGCTAAAAATATACAGTCAGAGGGCGTACCGTCATCTAGTTTGTAGAAGTGTTTTTGTATCTCTATGAAGTTCAGGGGTCTAGTAAGGGTTAGGGAGTGTCCGCAGGCAGATTTTTCTGTACTTGGTGCAACGACAGTTACTTTTCCTAACGGTTTGAGTGCTTCTACTAAAGCCAAGAGACCCTTAGAGTCGTAACCATAGTCATTTGTTACTAAAATATGCTTCATAATTATGATACTTTGTAGATTATTTTAACGATATTATAACTTATTTGCTATAATGTCTACAATCAATCAATAAACAAGGATAAATCGTGCAAAAAGAGCCGATGTTAGAAGTAACCTATTCAAAATTAAGTGAAGAGTTAGAGCAGTTAAAAACACATGAACGTGGTATCATCGCAAAGGTCATAGATGAGGCGAGAGAACTTGGTGACCTTAAAGAGAATGCAGAGTATCATGCAGCAAAAGACAAGCAGGGACTCATGGAGGCACGTATCGCTGAGCTGACCGATGTCGTAGGGCGTGCACAGGTCATAGACCCTTCTACTTTGGCGCATGAACGCATTAGTTTTGGTTCTACTGTAGTGATGACAGACCAAGAGACAGAGGAGGAGCTTACATACACTATAGTAGGTGGTCAAGAGTCTAATCCAAGTAGAGGGCTTATCTCTTTTCAGTCTCCTGTAGCCAAGGCATTGTTGGGTAAGGAGGAGGGGGATGAAGTGGAGATTACTTTGCCTTCAGGTAAACGTACGTATGACATAGAAGAGGTTTCATACGTTGAGATAGAACTAGGATAGGCTTCGGCAGGCTCAGCCACCGTAGAATATATAAATGATGTTCCCTGAGCTTGTCAAAGGGAAATAGATGGAGAGAATATGGTAAAAGTAGGAATTGTAGGTGCAAGTGGTTACACTGGCTTGGAGCTTGTAAAAATGTTGGTAACACATAGTGGTTTTGAGCTTACATATTTGGCTACCAGTCAAGGTGGCATCATGGTAGAAGAGTTACACCCTTGTCTTGTAGATGTCATCTCTTTGACTGTGGAAAAAGCAGATGTAGAGGAAGTTGCCAAACGTTGTGAGCTTGTTTTTTTGGCACTTCCACATAAAGATTCCATGGGTTTTGCCAAAGGTTTGTTAGAAAAAGGGGTAAAGGTAGTTGACCTCTCAGCTGACTATCGTTTAGACTTGGAAGCATACGAAACAAACTACTGTTCACATGAAGACAAAGAACATTTAGAGGATTCCGTCTATGCACTGATAGAGTATTATCGTGAGGAACTTAAAAAGACAAATCTCGCAGCAGGTCCGGGGTGTTACCCTACAGCTACGCTGCTTGGTATCTTGCCTTTCATCCCTTATCTTGATGATAACAGCCCACTTTTTGTAGATGCAAAATCTGGTGTAAGTGGTGCAGGTAAAAAACTTACCGAACTCAATACCTTTGTAAATGTAAACGAAAACATCTTCGCTTACAACCCACTCAAACACCGTCACGCTCCAGAGATAGCAGAGAAAATAGAGAAGGTACATGGCGTCAAGATGAATGTAAACTTTGTACCACATCTCATCCCTGCAACACGTGGTGAGTTGGTGTCAGTGTATGGTGTACTTAAAGAGGACATTGACCCATTGGCAATACTCAAAGAACATTATAAAAATGACCCGTTTATACGTATAAGAGAAACGCCTGTAGACATAAAAAGTACAGCAGGCACACACTTTTGTGACATCTTTGCAGCCAAAAATGGAAATGCCTTATTTGTAAGTTCTGCCATAGACAACCTGTTACGTGGTGCATCTTCACAGGCATTGGCAGCGGCGAACTTGATGTGTGGGTATGAAGAGGGGATGGGGTTACCTGTGATTCCGTATATGCCGTAGAAATCACTGGTAATATATAAAATTCATGTTTTGTATTTCCTTTTATTTGAATTGAGGCGTTGTTTCTCTCTTCATTTTTTTAGAAAAAACGAAGCAAAAAAGCGTCGTGGCTCTCGAATCGCTTCGCTTTCAAGGGCGTTCGCCACGACAAGGCACACATTCGTGTGATTAATGGGAGAAGAGAAAATGCTTACAATCAAAGAAAATGCTTTATTTATAGCTGATTCGCATTATCCTCACCACGGTGATGCATTTCTCAAAATTTTACAAAAGTTAGAAAATGGTGAGATACAAACCCCTCAACTCTTTTTAATGGGTGATAACTTTGATTTGCTCTTTGGTCATAACGACTATATACAGACTTTTTCAGAAGAAGCCATCGACTTACTTTATAGACTTTCAGAGAAAATAGAGATACACTATTTTGAAGGGAACCATGATTTCTGCCTCAAAGATATATTTGTAAATATGAACGTGTATACAAGGGATGAACAGCCTATAGAGTTTTTTATGGGTGGTAAGAAAGTAGCTATTTCTCATGGTGATAAATATGTTACTGGCTTTGGGTATGACCTTTACTGTAAGATACTTCGTAATAAAACGACACTTACTTTACTCAAGCCATTTGAAAAGAAGATTATAGACCATCGTATGAAAAAACTCTCAGAAAAAAACATCTGCCATGCTTTTTGTGGTTTTGAAAAACGTGTAGAGGCGATACTTGAACATTATCAGGATGTAGATTTGGTGATAGAAGGGCATTTTCATCAGTCCAAGGTCGTGGGCAAATACATCTCTCTTCCTTCACAAGCTTGTCAAAATATGGTAGCACAAGTAGTTGAGGGTGAAGTGGTGTTTAAAAGCCTCTAATGGTATACGTTACTCTCTTTGCAGTCTCTTTCTTGGCGGCGACTTTGTTACCTCTTGGTTCTGAGGGCTTACTCGTATATGATATTTCCCAAAATTACTCTCTTATTCTGTTATGGAGCTTTGCTACAGTGGGTAATACACTTGGCTCCATGGTGAACTATTGGTTAGGATTAAAAGGTGAAACGTATCTTGAAAGAAAAGGACATTTGTCAAAAGAAAAGATGCAAAAGGCAAGAAGGTTTTTTGCTAAGTATGGAGTCTGGACGCTACTTTTGTCATGGGTGCCCATTATAGGTGACCCTTTGACATTTATAGCTGGTGTGCTACGTTACAACTTTAAGTGTTTTACACTCATAGTCTTTGTAGCTAAAGGTCTGCGTTATGCAGTCATCATTTTTTTGGCAAGCAGTTTATCTGTATAGAAGCTTCCAAAAGGAATGAGCGATAAGATAGAGTAAAGAGCAGTCTCTTTCAGTGTAAAGCCAGCTTCTTTCTTCGCTTCGATGATTTGGTAGATGAAAGCAAAAACAAGTAGACCATGTGCCATACCTGCTATCTTGGTAGCTACAGGGTAGCCAAACTGGTATTTGAGTGGCATTGCGATGAAGAGTAGAATGATGTATGAAATTCCCTCTATTTTGTTTATCCATTTAAATTTTAATAATTCAGAGCCACTTGCAGATTACCAAAAACAACCCACAATTTAAGCTAAATTAAATTTC
>VCAW01000069.1 GCA_013607775.1 Campylobacterota bacterium
TTTCCAACGTAGCTTATACAAAAAATCTGTACAACTTTGATTGTCTGGAAACATCTCAACAAATTCTCTATATGTTTGTGGATAATCTTTGCCAGCAATTAAAACTTTGTCTTGTTTCTTGTTATTTGATGAATTCATACCATATTATAACAGAGGAGGAGTTAACCGACTAGCCCACATACCTATTTTATATATGACAAAGACAGATTGATTGGAGCAGGTAGAGCATTAGCAGATGGTGTTGATTGTTCATATCTTTGTGATGTTGCAGTACATCCTGACTATCAGGGTATAGGGCTTGGTAGAAAAATTGTTTCTCAATTAATTGAAGTATCAAAAAATCATAAAAAAATCCTACTCTACTCCGTACCAGGTAAAGAAGAATTTTATGCAAAATTTGGATTTAAAAAGATGAAAACAGCTATGGCTATTTTTAAAAATGAAAAACAGGCTATAGAGTGGCAATTGATTGGAGATGAAGATGATTTATAATACTCCATTCTGCCAACTCAAATACCTAAAAGAAAAAAACGCCATCCTCTGTGAATGGAAACAGTTTTGCAAAGGTGATGACTATCGTGATCCATTAAAATTTGCTACACAATTGATAAAGAAATATCAAATTAGCACATGGATAACTGATACAACCAATGGTTTTGAAAGTGAAGCAACAGATACACAGTGGCTTTTAGAAGAGTTTGTGCCTAGCATGATAAATAGTAGCATTGAAAAAGTAATATTTATCATAGCTGATGATAGCCCTTTGATGGACGAAATAAAGGGGCAAGAGGTGGCTTTGAATGAGTTTTTTGAGGTGGAGTTGATGGAGGGTTTGAAATGATTTTAACCTACATCATGATTTCACTTGCACTCATTCACTTCTATTGGGCATTGGATGGAAAATTTGGACTTGATAAAGCTCTGCCTACCGACACCAAAGGTAATAGACTACTTAACCCTAGTAAATTTATGACATGCCTAGTTGGTTTTGTTTTGTTGGGTTTTAGTTATGTTGCGTACAAGCTCTATAAAGGTGATGAATCTTCAGTAATGCTATATGCAGGGTATGGACTCTCTATACTATTTTTCTTGCGAACCGTAAAAGATATTAATCTTGTCGGGTTATTTAAAAAAGTGAAGAATACAGAGTTTTCAAAGTATGATACATGGATATATATCCCATTATGTTTGTTTGTTTATATCTATCAATTTTCTTTTTTTGGTAAGTTATAAATGTTAAAAACCTCCACCATCTACACCCCATAAGCAATTTTACCTACTGTGGTGTTGCTCTGTTTTGGGATGGTGCTTGTAGGTGTGATGCCTTTTGGCTATCATGTGATTTTGAAAGGAAAATGAAATTGAGAGAATCATTTAAAAAGAAAATCATAGAAGTGTGCAACAAAAAAATTGAAGCTAAGGGTGATAATGTCGGTTTGTCATTCTATGCATTTTTTGCCAACAAAAATGATGACCCAGAACTACTTATGGAAGTAGCTGCATGGTGGATATGGGAAAACAGGTTGGACCACTTTGAGAAAGCTGTGAAGATAAGAGATATGGTGGAGAAATAGAAAATGAAAAATAAAAAACTGATAGATGTAATTGAATTATTTAGCGATGTTTTAGGCGATAAAATTAATGACTTTATTGTACCTCCTCCAAGTTTTCAAATAATGCAATGTGAGATTATAGAGTACAGAGCAGAAGAGAAATCACTTATTGCACGGCTACCTGTTTTAAAAAAATGGCAAAACCCCTTTGGTACAATGCAAGGTGGTATGATAGATGGAGCCATAGATAATGCGATAGGACCTTTGAGCCTTTTGGTAGCCCCTGTGAACATGACACGAACCATAGAGACAAAAATACTCAAAGCCATTACAATGGATGTCGAGACTATTTATGTCAAAGCCAAGCTAGTCGAAGTAAAAAAGAGACGATTGATCTTTGAAGCTGATGTAGTTGATGATGAGGGTTTGGTGTATGCAACATCACGGATAGTGAATTTTATTATATAAATTCTTGACATATTACTTTCCAAATTGCACTAAAAGCTTCCACAGCC
>VCAW01000070.1 GCA_013607775.1 Campylobacterota bacterium
CCTTGGACGAATGTGTCACCTGATGGGTGATAACAAAAAGTGGCACTTTCGTTCTTCTTTTATCGTATTATACGATATTTCCTCTTGTTTGGTTATTTTTCTATTTCGTTATTTGGGTTACATTTGCAAAACCCATTGTGGATATTACCTATTATTAGAGGTGCCCTACAGAAATAAGAGGAAAAGCACTAACTACTTTCTTCCTCTCCCTCTCTTTTTATTTTTAGACTTCTTGTCATCTTTAGGTTTTGCAGCATCGTACACTTTAAAGCCATCTCGCTTGGTAGTCTTGCGTTTTTTTGTACTTGAAAATGTCGTAGACTTTTTCTGCTTTTTACCAAAGGCACCATCTGCACTTTTATGCTCTTTAGGGTTTTTGCGTGCACCCTTTTGTTTGACTTCTACTTTAGGAGCATACCCTTCCAACTTCTCTTGAGGTATAGCTTTACCCATAAGCTTTTCTACATCTTTCAGTGCTACCATCTCAGTAGGCGATATGAGCGTGATAGCCAAACCTTTCGCCCCTGCCCTGCCTGTACGACCTATGCGGTGTATATAGTCACCTGTAACGTGTGGAATATCATAGTTCATGACCACTGCTAGGTTAGGTATGTCTAAACCACGCGCAGCGATGTCTGTAGCTACAAGTACACGTATCTTTCCTTCTTTAAAGCCTTCTAGGGCTCGTGTACGTTCTCCTGAGCTTTTGCTACCATGTATCACTGCTGTTTTAAGTCCAGAGAGATTTAGCTCTTTTGTTACCTCGTCTGCTACTTCTTTTTTACGTACAAAGACCAAGACATGTTGGTAGTTACGTGACCCTATGAGGTATGAGAGAAGCTCTGTCTTTTTCTCTTTTTCTACAGGGTAGACTACCTGCTCTACAGTATCTGCCGAAGTCCCCATGCTGTCTACTTCTATGAGTTTAGGCTTGGTGAGTATCTGCTCTGCTAGACGCTTGACTGAACCAGAGAGTGTTGCAGAGATAAGTACATTTTGGCGACGCTGTGGAAGATGTTGGAGTATCTTACTTACTTCATGGACAAAACCCATGTCCAAAATGGTATCTGCCTCATCAAGTACCAAGTAGTCTACAGACTCCAAATTGACATTTTTCTGATTGATATGCTCCAACAAACGCCCAGAAGTAGAAACGATGATGTCCACCCCTGCCTTAAGTCTGTTAGCCTGAGAAGTAAGATTCGCCCCACCATAGAGCACGATGCTCTTAAGAGGCAAATACTTCCCATAAGCTTCCACAGAAGCCTCTACCTGCTTAGCAAGTTCACGCGTAGGCACGATAATAACTGCCTTAGGGTAATGTTGACCTTCAACAAAATTACGAGAAAGTTCTTGAAGTATAGGCAAAGTAAACCCCGCCGTCTTCCCTGTACCCGTCTGCGCCCCTGCCATGATGTCTGCACGTGTAAACATGGCAGGTATAAGTGCCTTTTGTATGGGTGTAGCAGACTCATAGCCTTTGTCTTTAAGTGCTTGAAGTATCTTCTCATCTAGTCCTAGCGTGGCTAAAGATGTTGTGTTTTCTTGGGTTTTGTCTGCCATAGGTAGCCTTGATGAATGTTTTTTGTATTGTAGCGAATCATGGCTACATATCTAAAGGACTAGCTACTCTACTCTTATTTTATCACGAACCATATCAAGTAGTTTTTTCTTTATTTGCATCTTTTCCTCCTTGCAATAGTAGGACATTATGTCCTCTATTGCCAGTAATCAACAATTAAAGGTACACTTTACTAAAGAAACTTTTCATCAAAGATGAAACCGCATTTGCTAGTTTTGTCCAAATAACGGCTTATATCCAACTAAAAGGACATAAGCAATTTTTATGATTGTATAGTTTTTTTGAGAAATATGGTAAAAACATGGCAAATTAACATATTTTAGAAATAGTCAGACATTTTTGATATACTACTAATATGAAAAATAAAGCAATAGAGGGACAAAGTGTTCCTCTAATAAATATTTATCTAATGAAGGAGTGAAATTTGGAACATCGAAATACATTAGCCCTTGAGGTTACAAAGCATATAATTACGATAAGTATGGCTACTATAGGCTTATTAGTTTCAGGACTTGCAACAATTTTTAAAGGTTCTTATACTATTAATGATTTTTCAGTACCTATTTTGTTTTTTATACTCGCTATTGTTTTTGCGATTTTATCACAAATGGCTTTGGTCAGTAAAGCACAAGGCGATAGATTGGCATTTGGAGTTCTAAAAGATGAACACATTATTATAGCGGCGTGGGGTGCTTTTTTAATTGGTATTCTCATAACAACAATTAATCTATTCAATACATAACAAATACTTGGAGAGAAATATAAGCCCGCGAGCGGCCTCACATTTCTCAAGTCAAACGTTATGTCTAAAGGATAAACATGGCAAAAATTACAAATGATATGATTGCAAAAGCTTATGAAGAAGCAAAATTAGTTTACTTTGGACGCAAAAGTCAAACAGATGCACAAGATGATTTAAATGATTTTGAACTGAATAGAAACTCTGCTGGAGATTTGATTGTAAACTTTAGATGTATGATGGATGGACAAAAATTTACACGTACAAATAATGCATATACAACAAAGTACTACCTGGAAAATATTTCAAAAGATTATGGCAAAGAAAAATTAGCCAATGCATTATCTGCATTAGAACAACATATTGAATATTATGAAGAATTGCAAAATACAACTATGCATAAAATTAGAGCTATTTTTAATGACTTTAAAAATAAAGAAGATTTTGTCCCTGAGATTATTTACCCAGATGAAGTTGAAACAAACTTATTAGAAGGTTCAAAAAAACAGGTTACTGTGAATTCCTATGAACGAAATCCAATTGCAAGAAAAAAATGTCTTGAACACTTTGGATATAACTGCTCCGTATGTAATATTAATTTTGAAAAAGTGTATGGTGTAATAGGGAAAAACTTTATACACGTACACCATTTGAAACAAATTTCCGAAATTCAAAAAGAATATGAAGTAAATCCAACCAAGGATTTAATACCAGTTTGTCCTAATTGTCATGCAATGTTACACAAAAGAAATCCACCTTATAGCATTAACGAACTAAAAGACATAACAAAACATAGGAGCCAATAAGTTACCTATCGGCAACTTATTGGCTCTATTTAAACGTTATATACTACTGCATAAGTTCAAAAACATATGGCACTCCGTAAAGGAGTAAGATATGCAAACA
>VCAW01000071.1 GCA_013607775.1 Campylobacterota bacterium
GAAGGCTAAGTTTGATGAGGAGAAGAATAATACGCAAAGTTTAGAATCGTAAGACTACTCTTGCGACACAATAAACTAGAGAGGCAGATATGAAACAACTCACAGACTTAAAAGCCATACTCCATTCTAAACGAGCCAATATCTATTATCTTGAAATGTGTCGTGTCTTACAAAAAGATGGACGAGTACTTTATTTAAGTGAAAAAGGTAAAGAATATCAGTATTGGAATATTCCTATTGCCAACACTACTTGTCTACTGTTAGGTACAGGAACTTCCATTACACAACCTGCCATGCGTATGTTGGCACAGGCAGGTGTGTTGATAGGTTTTGTAGGTGGAGGGGGAACACCTCTTCTGATGGCAAATGAAGTGGAATGGTTTACTCCTCAAAGTGAATATAGATCTACAGAGTACGTACAAGGTTGGATGCGTTTTTGGTTTGATGATACCAAGAGACTTGAAACGGCCAAACGATTTCAAATTGCACGCATAGGGTTTATACAAAAAGCTTGGGCAAGAGACAAAGAGCTTAAACTTGAAGGCTTTGATGTATCTGAACTTGAAAAAGAGTTTTCAACTGCTTTGATAAACATAGAAAATGCCTACAGTGTAGGTAAACTCTTACAACTTGAAGCTGACCTCACTAAAAAACTCTATAAATATGCTGCAAAGAAGACAAATCAATTAGGTTTTGTGAGAGAACATGCTAAAGCTGAAAATGCCAATGGATTTTTAGACCATGGAAACTATTTGGCTTATGGTTTGGGAGCAACGACACTTTGGGTTCTTGGTATTCCTCATGGTTTTGCAGTTATGCATGGAAAGACAAGACGAGGGGCTTTGGTATTTGATGTGGCTGACCTTATAAAAGATGCCATCATCTTACCTTGGTCTTTTGTTTGTGCTAAAGAGAAGCAGAGTGAAAAAGAGTTTCGCTCACAAATATTACAAAGTTTTGTGGAGCATAAGGCTTTGGATTTTATATTTGATGAGGTTAAGAAGGCTTCACTTTATTATAAAGGAGATGAAGATTAAATATGGAGGAGTTAACAAAAGAAGAAATTTGTATATTTATTGAAAAATCTATCTCCGATAGACAATATAATGATGAGTTACTTTTTGAGCTTCCAAATACAACAATACAGAGGGTCAAAGAGATTTTATATTTTGACTTAACAGCATACAAAGGAGTGATTTCTAGTCATAGTGTTAGACATGTTAAACATGGTCATCCTAATGATGTAGAGTATATTTGTGAAATCATGGAGATTATTCAAAATTTTTCAAAAGTTCAAAAAAGTATTACAAGAGACCATAAAACAGGAGCTAGTTTAGTAAGTTTAGAGTTTTATAAAAAATATGACAATAAAACGGTTAAATTGGTAAAGTTAAAAATACATAGAGAAAAAAGATTGGAGTTAAAAACACTTTTTGTGAAAGATTAGCAGACCAAAAACTGCTAAATGTTACGGGTGTTTGCCGATGCCTTACCCAGGTAATCTCCAGCTTAACGTCCAAAACGAACTCCGATGGTTTTATATCCAGAGGTTAGTCTGTAGGTATATTTTAACAGATAATAGGTTAAATGTCAAATCTTGAAAGGATAGTTTATTTATGATGGTAACATTCATCTCACAATGTGAGAAAAATGCTCTTAAAGGAATTAGAGAAAGAGCAGAAACACAGCAACGAGCTTATGCAGAAACTAGAGAAGCAAGAATCGAGCTTTATAAGTCAGTTACAGCAGATGCAAGAGAGTTACGAGAAGAGCTTGAGCAAAATAGTATCGAACTATCAAGAAAGTATACAACAGTTGCAGATCAATCAAGTGAGCTTATCAACAGAGCTAAAGAGATTACACAAGAATCAGAAAATAGTGTACGACTCTCTAATGAGCTTGACAAAACAGTTACAGCAAGAGAGCGAATTGCCAACAGAGTTAAGCAATTTGTCGACAGAGTTAAGCAATTTGGAACAAACATCAAAGACAAGTTTCAATCAGTTTTTTCAAAATCAGAAGAGCTTACAAGAGAGGTTGGAGAATCTATAAAGAAAATAGAAATGAAGAATGCTGATGAAATTTTGAAAATTAGTGAAAAGCTAACATCGAATCAGAATATTGAAAGAGAATATAATTATCCGAGGATGAGATAGCAGAAGTAAAGTTATGGTTGACATAACATTACTTCTATTGAATAAAATCATTATTACTCTCAGATACATTAAGATAATTAATATGTCTTCATATTTAATTTCATATTTGGCAATATTCTTTTGACTTTCAGAGTTTCATCTTGAAGAATTAAATTTATTTTTTCTAGTGTATTTCCATCAAGATTTTTAAATAAAAAATCCCCACTATTCATCTTTCTTATCAGTTTTAAATCATATTTATACTCTATTTCTTCAATATTTACATCATGTTGATTAAATTTAACCATTATATCACTTCTAGAGTTAAATTTATTTCCATTTGGATATGCATAATAGACTATATCTTTGTTTAATGTTTTAGCTAATATCTTATCAGATGTATTTTTTGTTTTCAAGACATAAATTTCTTGAGTAAACACCTTGGTATTTCTTATGTTTTTCATCTTTATCTTTTTTTCGATACTATTTTTTATATTGCTTGCAATATTCAAATCTTTATTTTTTCCATAAAGACAACTACTTAATGATACTATTACTACCGTTGTTACTATTTTTTTCATAATTTTCATCCTTAATGTCCAAATACTTCAAAATCTATTTTTTGTAAACTACCGGCATTTTCTTCTTCGATATCTACAATCTTTAAAGTCCAATTTCCAGCAGATTGTTCGCCCATAAATGCAACTGAACCATATCTAAATCCTTCTGATAAAGAGTAGTCGTTACCACTATTATTCCCTAGCATTAATCTAGTTTTAGTTCCACTTGGTGAAATTAAGTATATCTCTAAATCTCCTCCATAAGTGTGGTCTGAATATATAGTAACTCCTAACCATTCTATTGTTTTGCTATTTGAAACTGTAAAAGTATATGATATACCATTTTCATCATTATCTGGTATAGCTATATCAGGGTCAGGGTCAAAACTTTCTGTGAATGTAGTGCTACTTGGAAGCGGTGTATATCCACTTTTACACTCTTCTATCATACCTTTTGGATTGATAAGACCAAATCCATAATCTACACTATGATGTAATCCAACAGCATTTGTTTGCCAACTACTATTTGTAGAGTCAATTTTAATAGCATCTTTAGCTATTAAATACTTAACATCTCTCCACATAAGTGTTGGACATGCCTCAAGAACTAAAGCCAAGCAACCTGCCACTGTTGGGGTTGCAGCACTTGTACCATTCATACCATAAGTATAGTTGTGATTAGTGTCTTCATCCCATGTAGCTGCTGAAGTACCAGTAACAGTTGTTGTAGCAATGGTGGCTGAATCATTAAAGAAATTACCACTGTATCCAGATACAAGTATATTTGAACCAGGAGATGAATAAGATGCATAAGTATTGTTGTTTTTTAATGCTGCAACAGTTATAACATATGGGTTTGATGATGTATATGATAATCCGGAGTCATGATTATTCAATCTGCCATTTACAGCTGCTTTTATAAATAGCTTTCCTCTTGCTACACCATCTACTTTCCTTAGATTATTTGCAGCATAGCTCATTAAGTCTTCATAGAGAGTATCTGGTGATGCACTATCTGTTCCCCAGCTATTACTAGCTAAGATAATTTTTGCATCTGGATCGTTTTTAGTCCAAACTTCTTCTATTTCTGCAGCTGATTGATAACCTATCCAATTGCTTCCAGCAATCTTCACAAAAGGAGCTATACCTCTTACTCCCTTTCCGTTAAATGCTCTAGCCCCTATGATTCCTGCAACCTTTGTACCATGAGTTCCAGTTTCTATTGGATCACCCATTTTACCTGCATCTGAATCTCTAGACAAATATAAATCCATGTTTTGTACCAAATCTTCATGATTAGCATCCACCCCGGTATCAACTACTTGTACTACTAATGGATTGCCATTGTTATATCCCATATAATTATGATAGATATCAACTATATTAAGGTCATTACCCTCTATTGTTAGAGATTCTGGATATGGATTTACCTGTGTGCCTAAACTTTGGATATGCCACTGTTTATTAAAAAATTGGTCGCTTATTGAGTCAATTGAACTTTCTAGTCCATCCACTATGCCATTGTTATTTTGGTCACTGTTATTTTTGTCCATACCTAAGTAATCTTCTATATTATCAGGAATGAAATCATTATCAAAATCGTTATTAGTCATCATTACTGTCACTGTAGCTGTTGATGTTAAGCCAGCTGAATCTTTTGCTGTGTATGTAAAAG
>VCAW01000072.1 GCA_013607775.1 Campylobacterota bacterium
TAAAACGTTGGATACTCGGTACACATCAAGGTGCATTTGCAACATACCACTTACAAGCCTATTTGGAAGAATTTACCTTCAGATTTAATCGTAGATTATCAAAACACAGAGGTCTTGTATTTAGAAGACTTCTAGAGCAAGCCGTTTCAACGGCTCCTGTAACTGAGAAAAATGTTACTTATGGTTATAAATGGAACAAGGAGGAGTTAACCGACTAGCCCACTATTAAAATTAAAGAGAAAAAATTAGACTTACAATGGGAGCAAGATAAAGATGAAAAGATAATGATTGATTTATTGATTCATTTGGCTAATGGTCTTGCTGTAAGTGACTTCAAAGATAAAAAAAATGAAAAAGTATTCAATATCCTTGCGGATACAGCTGAAATGGTTTCAGTAATTTAAATGACCCTCTCAAAATCCCTCTACACCCGAGCCATCCAATACTCAAAATCCCTTTGGCTCAAAAAACAGAAGCCCGAAGTACTCACACTCCCAATGCATCAGCAAAAAGGTAGGGTAAAGGTAGGGTCAGACGTTGAATCTCCACTTGTATAGGTATTGAAAAATTAATGCACAAAGATAGATTACCTAGAGGACTGGCATAAATCCTAAATTACCGACTCTAAAAACCATTAAAATTAGTCTTAGATAAACTATTTTAACGATTTTATAGTATTTCCCGTTAAAATATGTTAAAATACCCTATGCTAACGAAAAAACAAACAACAAAAATAGACAATCTACGCAAAGAATACTTTAACCACGCCAAAGGTAAAGAGCAACTACTCAAACTCATATCTGAGACAGAAGTTTTTGAACAAGTGTATAACTCAAATGCCATAGAAAACTCAACCCTCAGCATCGAAGAGACAGAGAAAATCTTGTTGCAGATAGACTTGGATAGGTATGTGTCTGAACGGGAGATACATGAAGCCAAGAACTTAGCTCGTATCACTGAGTACATAGATAACAACGCCAAAGACAAAGCTCTAAGCTCAGAGATGATACTGTTTTTACATAAGATACTCATCTCGAACATAGACAACGACATAGCAGGTAGATTTAGAGAGGGAGATGAGTATGTGAGAGTAGGGAATCACATCGCTCCTGCAACGTCACAGATAGGGCAAGGGTTAGAGCAAACTTTTATGACATATAAGGCTGATGCTTCTAAAAATATAGTGGAACGCATAGCACGCTTCCACCTAGACTTTGAAACACTACATCCTTTTATAGATGGTAATGGACGCATAGGAAGAAGCTTAAACAACTACTTGCTCATACGAGAAGAGTATGTGCCTATAAACATTAGGTTTTTAGATCGACAAGAGTACTATAAGGCATTTCAAGAGTTTAATATGTTTGAAAAAACAGACATTATGGAACAGATAATTTATAGAGCTTTGGTAAACTCTTACTATAAGCGTTTGGCATACCTGAAAGGCTTAAATATGGTGACACTGAATGCCTATGCTAAAACCCATAAGCTCTCACATCCAAATCTCATAAACAAAGCCAAAAGACATACCATACCTGCCTTTATGGAAAAAGGGGTTTGGATGATTGGGGATGAGTAGGAGATGAAAATGAAGAGTAAAAAAGCATATTGTATGCTCCTATAATATATAAACCAAACACCGTTTACGCTATAATAATAATAAAATATAGGATAATATAAAAATGCCAAGTGATGCAATAAAACGCGTAG
>VCAW01000073.1 GCA_013607775.1 Campylobacterota bacterium
AGTATTACTATTGATGCTGAGAAGATTTATAAGCTTATGGAGGTTAAAGTAAATAAAACACCTTACCTATTGTAGTGCCTACTTTTTTTACTGATATTCGACCTACAGGGGTGTTGTTTGGGTTTGATAGGTGAAGTCGGGAGTATCATTAATTAACTCATAAGGTCTTTTCTTTACTTCGATACTTCTTAGGATCCATTCAATTGTCTTATTAAACTTGGCATAACTCTCTTCAATCTCCATATTAGGAGTATCAAATGGAATAAGGAATGATTCTTGTAAAAGAGTCATCTCCTCTTTTATACTAGAGATATGTGCTATTGAAAAAAATGCTGCTACTTCAGATATCATATCTCCATCTAGCAACCCTCCATATAACAACCATTTTAATACACTATTGTCCCTAGGCATATATGCTTTTCGAATTTCATACATTTTTTTACCATTTGGTGGGAGGGCAACAGGTGCAGTAGAAGAATGAGCAAGTAATCCAAAGCCCCTACATGGATTATAATAGGTTCCAAAGGAAGGGTTAGTATAGTAAGGCTTTTTCGCTTTGTCTTTCAAAATACTTCTATCAATTCCTCCATTTTCTTCAAATTCTTGAACAACTTTATCATAGACCTCTCTGCCGATAATACCTATATCTATGATATTGGGATCTTTCCTTTTTTCATAATTTGTAGACAAAATAATGACAAGATCAAGCCGATCAAAAACCTGCATAAGCTGCATCCTAATTTCATCACTATCTAGGTTGGTTTCACCTTCATAGATATTGAAAAATTCACCAACCATCCAAGGTATCAATGAAAGATAGCGTGCTCTAATGGAGATAGTTGTAATAGATGCAAGCAATTGAGTCTCAATATGTTGATCAACACCTCTTAAGCCTAAAATATCAAGACCTTTGATTATGTCTTTTTCGCCTTTATTCCAAAATGATTTCATCTATATATTTCTTTTATTATACATTATTGACTACAACCTTTAACGGTATGCCAGCAAACTCCATCAAATAGTTTTCTGT
>VCAW01000074.1 GCA_013607775.1 Campylobacterota bacterium
TTGATATAATTTGCAAGTTCCATAAAATAAGCCCTTTATAATGATGTTGTGGTAACAAAATTATACTCAAAAGTGCCTATTTATGGGCTTTAATACTCAACTTAAGTTCGTGGATTTAGTGGAATTTATGTGCGAAAGTTGAGTAATGATAATTATGAATATTGTATTACAAAAAGTGCAGATCAGTTAAGTGTTATTGAGCTTCATTGGTTTGAGTTTGAGTTACGACGACGTGTACATTATTCTCTTGAACTTCTCTTGAAGGCATTGTCTTTTAGTTTAGATGAGCTTAATGGAGCTAAAGTTGAAAGAGTTATAGAAACATGGCTTGAAGATATAGAACTATCCAATAATTTTCCTAAGGGTACACAATATTTTATAAGTACACTAAAAGAATATCAATCATTTTTAGATGAAAATGAGTTTTCTAAACCAGAACCTGTAGGAGCTTCTGAACAGGCACTTCATGCTATTTCAGTTCTTGAAGTATGTCGATTGCAGTCGATTGATCTACTTGAACATATTAGTGAGGTTGAAGGTATTGATTACATGCGAAAAACATTTGATATTTTATTTGAATTTGAAGAGAAACCTGTTTATACGGTCTTGATAGAAGTATTGAAATATTGTGTCATTTAACCACATTTAAAAACAACCCTACGAAAAATGGGGCAGGATCAGCAGTGTTCTTTACGTTTCTTCCCTGAAGGACAAAAGCTTATGCCTACTGGCGTGGAAACAAAAGCAGGTATTAGTGGTAGCAGACTAAATAATACGATGCGTATGATGTCAGATATTGGGTTTTGTGAGGCAGGTGATGGCGGCACCTTTGTGAAAAATGAGATGAGTGATACTGTTATCACACGATTAGGAGCTAGGGTATGAGAGGAGATATTTTACAAGCTATCAGTAATGAAAAAAATATCAATAGTGTGATAGTACTTACTCATAATATTGATTTTATATTTATTCAAACAGTTGTACTGAAGCATTTAAAAAAGATTGGAAACCCCACCTTGACAATATATGCGGATGCTCAATGTGTAGAAGAGAGTTATGTAACTGACCTTACGCACCTTTAACAAACCTTAAGCCTCCCGACTTCACCTATCCCCACTACAAAAACAATAAGCAACCCCCTAAAACAA
>VCAW01000013.1 GCA_013607775.1 Campylobacterota bacterium
ACACAATAAAAAGCTAAGTAAAAAACAATGATAAAATAATGATTATAAGTGAATTATTGGTTGCGGGAGGCGGATTTGAACCACCGACCTTCGGGTTATGAGCCCGACGAGCTACCAAACTGCTCTATCCCGCGACAGGATTTTTCATAGATTTTTAAATCTATTGGTAATAACATTAAATAAATTGGTTGCGGGAGGCGGATTTGAACCACCGACCTTCGGGTTATGAGCCCGACGAGCTACCAAACTGCTCTATCCCGCGACAGGATTATTAGACATAACATCTAAATTTTTGGATTTATTTAAGTTACATATTGTGGATGGGGTAGAGGGATTCGAACCCCCGAATACCAGTACCAAAAACTAGTGCCTTACCGCTTGGCGATACCCCAACATTCATAAGTCATACGGCTTATGTGGACGGCATTATAGCACCAAATTTCTTACATGTCAAGAGGTTGTTTAAAAAAAGTAAAATTTTTTAAGATATTGCATAAAATTCTTCTTTAAGTCGGTAAAAAGTCGGTAATTATGCTATACTATATTATTACAGCTAGGGAGATAGGTTTTGAAAAATTCGTATAAGCCACCATATACTATCAACAGTCGTATCGTGCATCTTATCTCGGAGATTTCGGAGATTATAGCACTACTCAAATACGGTACAGAGACTGTCTCGCTACCTATGCTTCGTAGAGTGAACCGCATCAAGACTTTGGCAGGTACACTTGAGATAGAGGGTAATTATGTAGGTGAAGAGAAGATTACAGCTATTCTGGATGGTAAACGTGTTGAGGGAACTACACAAGAACTCTCCGAGGTAATGGGAGCCATCAATGCCTATGAAGAGATAAGCACTTACAGGTATAACAACCTAGAAGACTTACTAAAAGCACATAAAGCTATGACCTTTAAACTCCTGATGATGCAGGAAGCTTCCGTGCTGTCAACGTCACAGTAGGAGAACACATAGCCCCTCCATATACACAAGTCTCTACACTTATGCAACAGTTATTTGAGTGGTTAGGGGAAAGTGATGAGCATTTACTCATAAAGAGTTGTGTGTTTCACTATGAATTTGAGTTTATACATCCCTTTAGAGATGGCAATGGTCGCATAGGCAGACTCTGGCAGTCTGTCATACTCATAGCACACAATCCGATCTTTGGCATACTCCCCACAGAAAGTATCATCCGTGACCATCAAGAAGCATACTATGAAGCCATAGAAAGCTCTACACGTGCAGGTGAGTGTACGGTGTTTATCGAGTTTATGTTGGCACGTATTTTAGAAGCCATAGAGAAGGTCGGTAATGAAGTCGGCAGTAAGGTCGGTAATGAATACGGTAATGCATTTGCTAAGCTTACTGAAAATCAACAAACTATCATCAACAGTATGAAAGCCAATCCTAAAGTAAGTGCTGTGATGCTGGCTGAGATAGTGGGTATCTCTAAGAGGAAGGTGGAGGAGAATGTGGCGAAGTTGAAGATGATGGGGTTGGTTGAGAGGGTTGGTGGGACTCGTGGGTATTGGGAGGTGAGGGTATGAGTTATATTTGTAGGTCGGGGTGTCCTCTCCCCGACTCATAAGAGTGAGATTAAGGAGATGTTTGAGAGGGGGTGTAAAGTTTTGAAAATAAGGATGGACGATGATGAATGATTTGTATCAAGTGTTTAAAGAGATTGCTAATAATTTAAAAAATTCTATGATAAGAAAACGTATTCAAAATTATAATATCATTAAAGAAACTGGCAATGATGACTTGCTACATCAAATTGAAGAAAAAGCAAATTTAATATTAAAATATACTCATGATAGTATTTTTGATGTACATTCTTTTGTAAATAACGCAATTTTTCTAATGGAAAATATGCCTCAAGGTAAAATAAATTCTAATGAGCCACTTGCAGATTACCAAAAACAACCCACAATTTAAGCTAAATTAAATTTCAAAAAAACCTTTAGAGCCCGATAAATGTTATAATACTTTACAACAAACATTAAAACTTTATCAAAAAAACTATAAGGCTTTTTATGA
>VCAW01000075.1 GCA_013607775.1 Campylobacterota bacterium
GTTCTCATAAAAAGCCTTTAGTTTTTTGATAAAGTTTTAATGTTTGTTGTAAAGTATTATAACATTTATCGGGGTCTAAAGGTTTTTTTGAAATTTAATTTAGCTTAAATTGTGGGTTGTTTTTGGTAATCTGCAAGTGGCTCGTAATAAAAAGATTTTTACCACTGACGTTATGATGATGGTGTTCGCTCATAGTTTTTCCTTTTTTATCTTTCTTACGTTAATTAAAATCCATATTTCTTTAAAAGTCCATGCAATATGTTATCTTCTAAAACACCTACATGTCTATAGACTTCTTTACCATTGGCATCGAAAATAATCTGTGTAGGTATCATCATGATTTTCATATCTGTTGCCGCTTCACGCTCTTCTTTGACATTGATAAACCTGATAAGATACTCAGGATGTGCCTCTGTAAGTGTATAGAGTTTTTTACCCATCTTACGACAGCTTCTACAGGTATCTGAACCTACTTCAAAAAAGACAGGTTTTCCTTTACCCAAAAGTATTTTTGCTTGTGCATAAGGTGTTTGGGCAAGCATAGGACGACCGTGCATTTGCGTAGCCTCTAATCCTAAAGTAAACGATAATGTAAGCAACATAGCGAATATCATATTTTTTTTCATCTGTTTCTCCTAATGTAAATTTCTAAAGTTGTAAATAGGCTTCATAGTAAAAGTAAATACCAAAGCCTATCAAAATCAGAGCAAAGCCTTTGTTAAGGGCATCTGAGAGCTTTGCTACGGCTGTACTAGAAGTAATGCTCTGTGCAAATCCTACGGACACTCCAGCTACAAGAAGTAGTAGTGAGTGTCCCAGTGCAAACATAAGTATAAGTGCATAGGCATAGACGTACCCACTGCTACTTGCCAAAGACATAATGGCAAACAGAGGTGCTGAGGCACAGGGTGTACTGACAATACCAAAAATGAGTCCTATTAAAAAACCACCAAAAAGTCTGTAATGTATCAATCTTTGAATAATGATAGACTTATCTACCTCTCCCAAAAACCCGAATGCATACAAGGCAATAAGCATACTTGCACTTCCTGCTACAAGATAAGCCCATAACGGTGCCACAGAAAAAAAGCCACCAAACTTTGCGACGACAAGACCTAGTATGGAGAAGCTTACTGCTACACCCAAGGCAAAGAGAGCCGTAAACATATAGGTATAAAATACTTTCTTTCTACCTTCAAGATCTTTATTGAAAGCAACGGCACTACCTACAAGTAGCGGTACTGCCACGAGTGAACAAGGTGCAGCTGCGGTGATACTTCCAGAGAGAAATGCACCTAAAAAAACCAGCCCTGAACTTGATTCCAGTAAATTTGTAAGAAATGCTTCCATTCTTTATGGCTACTTTTTCTCTTCTTCTATAAGTTTCACAACTTCAGTTAAACTCAATGCTTTTCCTGTTGATTTTACCTCACCATTAATAACAAGTCCTGGTGTGCTAACGACACCATAACTCATTATCTTTTCAATATCTTCTACCTTGTCTACCTCAAAATTACCATCAAGTGTTTTGATAGCTTCATCAACCGTATTTTTAAGCGTTACACATTTGGCACAGCCTGTACCTAAAATAAGTATTTGCGTGACGCCATCTGCTATTGTCGATTTTTGGGTAGTAGAAAATGACTGAATCGTTTTAGGGTCAACTTCTTTAATAGGCGTACAGCAAGTACTCTCATCTTTTCCTGTAGTGGGTGTTGCACAACATCCCGATGCTGGATCACAAGTTCCCATCTTCATCTCAAGTGGACACCAGTTGATGATACCTGTTATAAGTGGTAAAACTCCAAGATAAAACCATGCATTGCCACTGTAAATCCCATACCCAATAAGTGCTAAACCTACTACTATTCTTACTATTCTATTTGTGCTCATTTTTTTCCCTTTATAAAATTTTTTGCTTTATCACCTCTAAGATATTCTGCCACACTCAACAAACCATCTTTAAGATATTTGACTCTATACCCTTTTAACATCAGATAAAGTCTTGCTATATTTGCCCGGTCATTATGAGGACATGCAGTAATTATCAGCTTCTCTTTATCCAAAGTATCAAGACTTGTAGGCAGTTCATTGAGAGGAATATTCTTTGCAAAGAAGTCCATATGCCATGCCTCATACTCCTCTTTAAAACGGATATCAATCACTATGGCTTTGTTCTCTGCCACAAGTTTAAGCATCTCCTCTGTAGAGATTTTCATATCTTTTCTTGCTTGATAGTCAAATTTTTGAAGATACGCATCAAAACTATTGCTTTTATTTCCTTGGGCAAATAACATAGTTTGCATAACTAACATCCCAATTAAGAACATTTTTTTCTTACTTACATACATCGCAATCTTCCTTTATTTTAAAATAGTGTTAAAGAGATACCCTATACAGATAATCCCAAAGCCTACAATACCGAAAAAGATACCTATAAGTCTATTTTTTCAGTATCATCGCTTCTGGCAGACTGAGTGCCGTAATCGCCATCATAAAGCTAAGTGCAGTTCCTAGAAGCATCCCTTTTTGTGTCAGTACTTCAACCAGTGGCATGACGCCTGCTGCATTAGAGTACATAGGTATGCCCATGACTACAGCAAGAGGTACTCCATACCAGTTATCTCCACCTGCATATTTGGTAATGAAGTCTGCAGGAACGTAGCCATGTATAAAGACTCCTACACCTACACCTATGAGCACATAAAGCCAAATTTGTTTGACGATATCTAAGGTATATTCCCAAGCTTCAGTAATACGCTTTTTCTGCGTAAGGTCTATCTTCACTTCTTCAAGTTCACCCTCCATAGGCTTCACATCAAGAAGTATATATTTCTCAAGCCCCATTTTCCCGATGACATAACCACCTAAAATAGCAACAAGCAATCCAAACCCGATGTATATAGCCGTAATTTTCCAACCAAACAGACCAAAAAGCAGAGCAATGGCTATTTCATTGTTCATAGGGGAGCTAATAAGAAAGGAAAAGGTCACACCAAGAGGGATACGTGCCTGAATAAATCCTAAAAAAAGAGGAATAGCAGAACAGGAGCAAAACGGAGTGATAATCCCAAACAGTGCAGCGAGTACATTGCCGTACAGTTCGGATTTACCTTGTAGGTGAGCTCTGACATACTCTGTGTTGAAATGTGTTCTTAAGTAAGAAACCACAAAAATAATAGTGACAAGTAAAAAAAGTATTTTGATACTGTCATAGATGAAAAAATTGACCGTCTCATTTACACGTCCAGTAAGTCCGAGTAAATCCACGGTAAAATAATCGACAGATTCTTTCCACATTGATAATCCTTTTATAAGCTAATATATCAATATATCTTGATATATTATAAAGTTTGCTTAAAAATCATCGTCGTCGTTAAAAAAGGTATCTTCTTCCGCCTGTTCTTTGGCTTTTTGTATGGCTGCAAGTTCTGCTTTACTCTTTAGCATAGTTTTCATCTTCTTTACAAAAATAGTTCTATCTGGCAACTTGCTAAAATAGGCATACGTTCCATACCCCATTGCAAATACTGTCAGTAGAAGAATAATCTTTTGTGCCATGTTAAACTTTTGTACAGGGTCTTTCGTCTGTATCTCACACACACCACCTGGACAATACATTGGGTCTTTTCTTTTGATCCATCCATAAATTTTACATCCAAGACAAATGGAAAAAGCTGCTTCAAAAAAAAGCAGTGCCATACAAATAAGACAAACCAGTACTTTAATAGGGTTAGGTTCAAAGTGTATCACCAAATAATAAAACATCGGCCATGCCAAGATAAACCCTAATGCCCATGCAAAACGTTTCTGTGCTGCACCTACATACTCAGGTGTTTGATTGCGTACAAAAAAACGCCCTAACATCAAGCTAGGCGCATAGCGTGGCTGTATGATACGTATCGTAAAATCTATCGCAAAAAAGGTGACAAAATATTTTGAGAAGATAGCAGTATGAAGCATAATCCCATTCATAAGCCCCAAAAAAGCACCCACAAACAAAATAGCCGCCGCTGCACGTGCCTCTCTCTCATTCAGTACCCGTACATCATAGCCGGGAACTTTTTCTCCATACGCAAAAAATTCATTCATATTAGCTCTCGAAAGTGTCAAATGCTGCTTTGGCATTGCCCATCACTGCACTACCTTGTGCATGTTTGACAATCTTGACAAGATACGCCAATTCTTCTTTGGTAATGCCCATTTTTTTAAGCATTCTTGTCTGTTCCATCACACATTCGTTACTTCCTAATGTAATAGACGCAGAGAGTGCCAACATCATAGATGTTTTAGGATCAAAGGGATTTTTCTCATCTTGAACACTAAATTTAGAACTCATCGCCTGCTCTACTAAAAATCTAGGATCAATCGCTTTCGCACTGTTCAAACTTTGTGGCAAAGCCCCCATTTTTTCTATCATCATTGCTTCTACTTGTTCTGGTGTTGGTACCATTGGTATATCCTTTAAAATAATTTAGATGAAATATCATCTTCAAAGCACTCTACAAAAGAGTGCTTCAAAGATACTACTATGACAATATCTCATTTATAGGATTTGTCTTTTTATTGTCTTTGTCAAAGATATAAGCATACATCGGGATGTACACCAATGTCAACAATGTTCCTACCAATAATCCACCAATAGCCACATCTGCCAATGGTGAAAGACGTTCAAGCCCTACTGCTTGTTCTAGCGCGATAGGTATCATCCCTGCGATGGTACCAAAGGCAGTCATCATCACCGGACGAAAACGTACACGTACTGCCTCTTGGGCACTCTCAAAAGGTGTTTCGCCTTTGCCTCTGTAGTCTTGATAGAAGTCTATCAGTAAGACGGCATTTTTGATAATGATACCAAAGAGTAACAAGATACCCAAGAGACTTGGCATACAGCTAGGTTTGTCAAAGAGTAACATACCCCATGCTGCCCCTATAAGGGAAAGTGGCAATACCAAAATCATAATAAACGCCATTCTGACTGATTTATAAATCGCAATCAGTGTCATAATAAGCACAATCACCCCTAAGCCTATGGCTTTTGCCATACGTTTGAAACTATCGTTTATCTGGGCAATGTCACCTGTCTGGTCTATCTGTATATCTGTCACATTTGCATCTTTTAATGCTGCTACAGTATCGTCTGTCAAGTGTGTCACTGGACGTTTTGCACGGTATCCATTTACATCCAGACTGTAGAGCATCTTGTCACGCTCTATTTTGGCAAAGGTGAGGTGCCGTTTGAGTGTAGCCACTTGACTCAGCGGTATCTCACCTTGTGGGGTAGAGATAGGCAAGAGTCTTAACGTCTCTATATTTTTAGAGAACTTCCCTTTCAAGTAGAGTCTGACTACCTGCGTATTCATAGACTGGAAGTTGGCATTAAGCCCTACTACCTGCCCTTTGATAGGCAGTTGCATCGCTATTTGGTAAGGTGTGAGTCCATAACTGAGTGCTTTGTTTTCATCGATATCCAGTGAGACTTCCATAAAGTCTTTGTCCCAACTCGTACTCACAGAAGTCAGTCCTTTTACATCTTTGATGGCATGAGCTACCTCATGAGAAGCATTGGCTAAGCCATCGACATAGGGAGAGCTAAGTCGTACATCGACTGTTGCTTTGATGGATGAGAGCGCTGTCGCACCAAAGTCATACACATCATTACGTTTCAAGCCTTCCATATGTGAGAGTTTATCTCGAATGACATCTTCAAGTTGCCACATTGTCTGTTTTCTTTTAAAACGGTTCACAGCATTGATAGTAATGGTCGCTTCAGCAGGAAGATTTCCTGAACCAAGACTCAGTACGCCTGGTTCTGTTCCAAATGCCACAGAGCTCATTTTAACCCATTTTTGTTTCTCAAGCCATGTGAGGAAAGGTTTGACTTTATGTTCTGCACTGTCCACAGTTTCATTAGAACTAAAAGCAATCTGTGCTTTGATGATGCCTGTATCCATCGGAGGCATCGCATCTTTACCGATAGTAGGCATAATATTTTTAAGGCTTAAGACCAAAATAGCGATCACACCCACGGTAAGCATCATACGTCTTACAAACCAAAACTTACCGTTGGAAAACTTTATAATCCCAACATAAGGTGCTACAAGTCGTCCAATGGTATTTTGGTAAAACCACTCAAAGGCATTTTCAACTTTGGTTTTACCAATACCATTTTTATACAACCACTTAGAAAGTAGTGGGATAAATGTAATAGACAAAAACCATGACACAAGCAGTGCAATGATAAGCGTCTCGATAAGTGGTTTAAAAATCTTCTCAGGAAAACCACCCACATACATCAGTGGAAACAAAATAGCAATGGTTGCTATGGTACCTGCAAAGACTGGATTTAACACTTCTTTGGTTCCACTTTTGATGGCTTCTTCAAGACTCTCATGTCCCTCAGTAAGGTGTCGTTCTATGTTTTCCAGTACCACCACGGCATCATCGGTCAACATACCCAAAGCCAAGATGATGGCAGTGTAGATAACAATGTTCAACTCCCCACCTGTAAGCCAGATAATCGCCATCGTCGAGAAGAACACCATAGGGATAGAAAGCCCCGCAGCCACAATGGCTCTAAAGTTACCTAAAAAGAGCATAATCACCAAGAGTGTATAAATCACTGCATCTCTTAGTGCTTCAAGCATATTGTCATTGGCTTGTTCTATCAAATCTCTTTGTGTATCGGCAATCTGAAACTTGATGTTAGGATATTTCACTTCCAACTTCTTCATCTCGGCTCGTGCTGCTTTACTTACGTCTAGTACACTACCACCTGGTGCACGTTGCACAGCCAGTGCAATAGCATCTTCTCCATTACCTATGTATCCACTGGTACGCTTTTTGTAACTCCACTGAATATCGGCAATGTCACCCAAGCGTACATTAGGCATGATTTGCAGTTGTTTAAGACGCTCTACATTGTCCTTTTCTCCATAAAATGTCACCGTATAAAAGTCATTCTCACCTTTTATGAATCCAATTGGCATATCACGATTCAATGTACCTATAGCTTTAGCAATGGTTTCAAAGTTGACATGGTAGGTCTTTGCTTTAAAAGGGTCTACCTCTATGTTAATCGCACTTTCATACCCACCAAATACTTCCACGTTACCTATGGCTTTATTACTCAAAAGGTGTGGCTTGATAAAACTGTCTGATATCTTGCGAATATCTGCCAAGGTCACATTTTTATTTTTAGGACTTAGTGCTATCACATCTACAGGAAGCGTAAAATCTCCTGCGGTATAAATGGCAGGGTTGGTACCATTGGGTAGTTTCGCTTTTGCGATACTCAAAGCATTTGCCACATCTACTGCCGCTGCATTGAGTCCTTTTTTATAATCGAACTCTGCTTTCACGATGGAGTAGTTTGCCACATTTACAGAGCTTACATCTGTCACAAGCCCCAAACGAGAAATCTCTTGCTCAATAGGCTTGGAAACAGTAGAGGCTGCCACCTGTGCAGTTGCCCCAGGTACATTCGTAATGACAATAACCTGTGGTGGATTTGCATCTGGAAACAAGTTTTTAGGCAAAGTAATCAGTGCAATAATCCCCATGATAAAAAAGGCTGCTATGAGCGAATAAAGCACATAGGGTCTCTTGTAAAAAAATTCAAACATCTTTCTACTCCTTTACTTTAAGTGCATACCCACTGGTAAGCTTAAGCAAAATATCTGGCTTTGCAAGCACAATCTTCTGATCTGATAAATCATCTGCTACGACCACACCCTGCTGGGCACTTTGAAGTACCGTTACTTTTCTAGGTATGGCATGTGTACCATTCACTTCTAGCACTTCACTGTTTCTTTCACGATTTAAAATAGCATCAAAAGGCAGTAATACACCTTGACCTTCAAAGATAACCACATCTACCTCTACACGCTCACCAGAGGTAAGTCCTTGCGCTTCATCAACATAGGCTTTAAACTCTTTCAGCCCATAATAAGTACTGTTTAATGCATGTAAGTCATACTCTTTGCCTCCATATATTACGGCTTTAGGTATGATATTTTCTGGAGTACGTACAAGCAGACTAAAGCCTTCTTGCGCACTAATCTGCACCATAGGTTTTCCTGGCATCGTTACATCACCTACTGCTGAGAATGTCTTGGTTACCACACCATCTATAGGCGCAATAAGTGTCGCATAACTGAGTTGGTTTTCTAAAGATTTAAGTTTGGCATGTAATCCTGCCATTTCACTCTCTTCTTTTTGCAACTGTTCTATGGACGCACCTTTGACTTTATAGAGTGCCTGTGTACGTTTATGACTCTTTTGAAGATTTAAAAGAGAAATATTGAGCGCATCCATATTTGCAGTAATATCTGTGATATCCAGTTTTGCAATCACATCACCTTTTTTCACACTTGCACCACTTTGAATCATCTGTTCTACACGTGAAGCGATACGTGATGAAAGTGTCACATCAGACTCATTTTCTCCCTGTGCCAAGTAAGGGAGTGTAAGCTTTACTTCAGAGTTTGTTGCTTGCATTGTTTTGACGACAATAGGGTATATCTTTGCCACAGGAGCAGAAGCCTCTTTTGCTTTTTTTGCTTTTACTGTTTTTACACCCAATAGTGCCAATCCTGCTACAACAAGCATCGCTATGATTATCTTTATACTTTTTTTCATTTGACTATTCCTTTTAAATCATTTCCATAAATTACAGCTAACTGAGCAATATCTTGCCACTCTTTTGCACGAAAACGGTACAGATTTGCTTTGGCATTTGCCAGAGCATCTTCATAACGCAGATACTCCTCTTGGGTACTCTCTTCATTTGCCAAAGAGACTTTGGCGATTTTAAGCAGCTTTTCTTGGTCATGTACACTTTTTTGAGACAATACAATCGAATGTTTCAAGAGTTGTATTTCTCTACTTAGTTGTTTTGCCTGTACAGTTAAATTATGTTTTGTTTGTTCATAGACTGTCTGATCTTGCAGATATGCCAACTGTGCTTCTTCGGAAGCAGTGCCTTTACTGCTGTCAAAAAGAGGCATAGTGACAAAAATACCTGCACTTCCAAAATGCTCATTTACACGTTTATAGTTATTGTAAGCATCAGCTTGTGAATAGGTATAACTTCCTTTTGTCACTACACTTGGATAATACGCATCTGAAGCTGCCTCAATACCTTTTTTACTTGCTTCCACTTTTTCATGTAGCGGTTTGAGTGCGAAAATCTCACCTTTTTCTACTCTGCTTCGTAAGTGTAATGCCACAGACTTTTTCAGTACAATATTGGTAAGAGATTCTATTTTAGAAAGTAATATGTTGATGTTTTGATCAATGTCATTCATCGCGATATCCAAATCATTAATATGACTGTTTAAAACAAACAATGCACTCTGTGGAGCACGTCCCTCTTTTACTTTCAGCTTAGTACTCACTTCTGTTTGTAAAATAGAATGTTTTTTTGTTTGAAGTGCAGACTTTAATGCTTCCAAATAACGTAACTGCGCAACAGACCCTACCACAATCGCTTGACGCTGATAGATACCTAGCTTTCGCTTCTCTTTAGCAGCAAGATGCAGTAACTGTGCCTTTTCTTTTAAAGTATAAATAGACTTAATAAATAGTGGCCATGTAAAACTCGCACCTTCACGCATGATATTCTTACTAAAAGGTTGACCTATAGTTTGGTCTTTTACCATATCAAGAAGTTCATTAGGAGCAATAGGCAAAAGCCCATTAGGACTATTATATATCTCATATCCAGCATACAAGTCAACTTTTGGCATAAGCTTATCATTCAGCACTTGTTCAGCCAAATGGCTCTTATCTACAGCAATCAGATCTAGTCTGTTTTCAGGTCTATGCTCCAATGCACTTAACAAAGTCTGAATATTTGTAGCATGTGCTACATTCAGGGAAAGTAACGCTGCAACGCCTATGGTATAGATGTTTAATTTCATATTTTTTCCTTTAGCATTTTGTTCATTTTATCGACAATATAATCTGCAATCTCAGCTATGTCACACGCTGCACAGGTATCAAGTACGATGTCTTCTTTTTGTGAGGCTGCCACTCTTAAGGACTTTGTTGTGACCATGAGGTTTAGTGTTCCTAAGACCATAAAGTAAAGTACCATAGGTATAGCATCATGAAAGCAGCCTTTTTCTTCACCACGTTTCAAAATATCACTAAAGAGTGCAAAAAGCTGTCTCATCGCACCAAAAAGCATTTCAGGCAGCACAGCACCACTATCACTTAGTTCTCTTAGCAGTAATGATGGTAAATAGGGATGTGCACACGCATATTTTGCATAGGTACGGATAAAACTTTCTAACTCTTCTATAGGTTTGGTGTATTTCACATTCTCTTTAAGAATCGTCTGTTGTATCTCTTCAAGAACCTGCGTCATCACAGCTTCATAGAGTCCTTTTTTATTTTTAAAATAGTAAAAGACCATCGCCTTGTTTAAGCCACATAATTTTGCCAATTCATCCATCGAGCTAGAAGCATAACCCTTTTTGGAAAAAAGCTGTATGGCATTACTGATAATCAATGCTTTAGAAGCTTCTGCATCTCTTTTTTGTATTTTTTTCGACATAATATTCCTAATTAATTAACTGGTTAGTTAATTATAATAGAAAAAACTTTTCTCGTTATTGACATATATCAATAACGTCCAAAGAGTCTAGACTTAAAATAAAAAAGTGTGCGTGATAAGGAAGAAAGTGAAAATACAAGTAACGAAGTAAAAACTTCGTTACTTAAGAATAAATAAGAGATGTAAAATTAAAGTTGTGGGCCAGCACTTGCGAAGTCAAACTCACCACCATTGTCATCATAACGATGGAAGTTTTCTTGGAACATACCTGCAAGTTTAGCAAGCATTGCATCATACTCAGCTTTGTTTTCCCAAGTATCTCTAGGATTCAATACTTTATTGTCCTTCACACCTTCAAGTGTTTTAGGAATCTGTAGATTGAACAGTGGAAGTGTATCAAACTCAGCATCATTGATAGAACCGTTAAGGATACCATCTATACATGCTCTTGTATCTTTAATACTCATACGCTTACCTATACCGTATGGACCACCTGTCCAACCTGTATTAACAAGATAAACATTTACACCATGCTCATCTATCTTCTTACCAAGAAGCTCTGCATATTTTGTAGGGTGTAATGGCAAGAATGCCTCTCCAAAACATGCAGAGAATGTAGCTACTGGTTCAGTAATTCCACGCTCAGTACCGGCAACTTTTGCAGTATATCCTGAGAGGAAGTAATACATTGCCTGCTCTTTTGTAAGTTTAGAGACTGGAGGAAGTACACCAAATGCATCTGCTGAAAGGAAAATGATGTTATTTGGGTGTCCTGCTTGTAAATCTTCTTTATGGTTTGCAATATGCTCTATAGGGTAAGAGACACGCGTATTTTCTGTCTTACTTCCATCTTCATAGTCTACTTTACCATTTTCATCTGCAACTACATTTTCTAAAAGTGCATCTTTTACAATAGCGCCATAAATCTCTGGCTCGCTCTTTGCATCGAGGTTAATGACTTTCGCATAACATCCACCTTCAAAGTTAAAGACACCATGGTCATCCCAACCATGTTCGTCATCACCAATGAGTGCTCTTTTAGGGTCAGTTGAAAGTGTGGTTTTTCCTGTTCCTGAAAGACCAAAGAAAAGACATACATCTTCATCTTCACCTACGTTAGCAGAACAGTGCATAGAGAGTTTACCCTCAAGTGGCAACCAGTAGTTCATCATAGAAAAAATACCTTTTTTCATCTCACCACCATACCAAGTTCCACCGATAATAGAGACATTGTCTTCTATGTTGAAAACCACATAAACATCTGAGTTCAGTCCATGTTCTTTGTACTTTACATCAACTGTTTTACAGGCATTATAAACAGTAAAATCTGGTTCAAATTTTTCAAGTTCTGACTCTGTAGGTCGTATAAACATATTTTTAACAAAGTGTGCCTGCCATGCAACTTCAGAAATAAAACGTATAGAACGTTTAGATGCTGCACTCGCCCCAGTATATGCATCTGTTACATAAATGTTTTTTCCAGAAAGCTGTGTCAATGTTAAATCAAGAAGTTCATCGTAAATTTCTTTTTTTATTTTTTTGTTTACATCACCCCAAGCAATATGCTGATTTGAAGGTGCTTGGTCTACAAAATATTTATCTTTAGGACTACGCCCTGTAAAGATCCCCGTATCACACATCGCTGTGCCTGATGTTGAGATTTTACACTCTCCACTGTTTACTTCGTGCGCTTGCAACTCGTCATAACTTAAATTATAATATACATCACCGATGTCTTTTAATCCCAGTTTGTCAAGTCCGTTGGGCGTTTTGGTACTCATAGTATCCTCTTTATAGATAATTAATTTTTATTTCTAAAAAATAGAAATTTGGTTTAATGCTAAAGCATAAATCAAAAAACAAATGTTTTCTGATTTATACCCTAAAAGTCATAAAAAAAGGGAAGTGAAAAAATTCACTTCCCTTTGATATGCTATTTAAAGATAGAAAGTAACACACCTGCTGCAACGGCAGAACCGATAACACCAGCCACGTTAGGACCCATTGCATGCATAAGCAAGATGTTTCCTGGTTTCTCTTCAGAACCCACTTTAGACGCAACCCTTGCTGCCATAGGCACCGCAGAAACACCTGCTGCACCGATGAGTGGGTTAATAGGCTCTTTAGAGAACTTATTCATCAATCTAGCCATAAGCACACCTGCTGCAGTACCTGCAGAGAACGCAAGTAAACCAATAACCATAATACCTAATGTCTCAGCTACAAGGAACTTGTCAGCCTGAAGTGTCATACCTACACCAAAACCTAAGAAAATAGTTACAACGTTAATCAATGAGTTTTGCATCTCATTTGAAAGTCTGTCAACCACACCTGACTCTTTTGCAAAGTTACCAAAAGCAAATGAACCCATAAGTGGTGCAGCATCTGGAAGTACCAGTGCAATCATCATAATGACCACTAAAGGGAAAATAAGTTTTTCAAGCTTATTTACTTTTCTTGTCGTTTTCATAACGATCTGACGCTCTTCTTTTGTTGTAAGTGCTCTCATTATCGGTGGTTGGATAACAGGTACCAACGCCATGTATGAGTATGCGGCAACCGCAATAGCTCCTAACATTTCAGGTGCAAGTGCAGAAGCAATAAAGATAGAAGTAGGACCATCGGCACCACCAATAATACTAATCGCTGAACACTGTCTCAGTGTAAAGTCAACCATACCTGTATACTGTGAAAGTGCTGCTGCACCTACAAGTGAACCAAAGATACCAAACTGTGCTGCTCCACCAAGAAGTGCAGTCTTAGGGTTAGCAAGGAGTGGACCAAAGTCAGTCATCGCACCAACACCCATAAAGATGAGAAGTGGGAAGAACTCATTTTGAATACCCATAGCATAGATAATACCAAGCATATGTCCTGGTGCACTCATGTCAGCAATAGGTATATTGGCAAGTAATCCACCAAAGGCAATAGGTAAAAGAAGCAATGGTTCAAAGCCCTTTCCAATAGCCAAATAAAAGAGTACAAAGATAATAAGGAACATAATCACACGTCCCCAGCTTTGTGCGAAGAGAGACATCTCTACACCTTGACCATTTTTAAGTCCTTCAACAGGATTAATAATAGCATCTAGTCCTGTCGTATGGAAGAATGACTCTACTAGCCCGACAATACTCTTTTCTTTATAGGTTGCTTTTTCTTCTGCTATCAGCTCTGCCTGAGTTTTAAACTCAGTCACACCTGCATGCTCATTTGCTGTTGCTGCATTGGTAAACAATGCAAACACAAACAGCAGAGAAAGTAAAAGTTGTTTGAACTTCATGCTTACTCCATTGTGGCTAAAAGTTGGGCGTCTGCGACTGTGTCGTTTACATTTACATTGATAGAAGCAATTTTACCTGCTTGAGGTGCTGCAATATCAATTTCCATTTTCATCGCTTCAAGAATCATAATAATATCACCCTCGGCTACAGTATCACCTGGATTCTTAAGGATTTTCCATACATTTCCTGGTGTTTGAGAGTTAATTTCAACACTTCCTGCTCCAGATGGTCCAGTTGGTGCTGCCGCTGCTGCTGGAGCCGCTGCTGTAGTTGCTGGTGCAATTTGAATATCACCTTCACCCTCTGCTACTTGAACGCTGTATTGTTTACCATCTACTACTACTGTATAATTTCCTGCCATTTCACTATCTCCACTACAATTATTTTTACCTTTTCTTACCATGAGAGGGCCTTCACCCTTCAAGAACGCAATACCTTTTTGATCACAAGCTCCAGCAATGAAAATATTTTCATCACTAGCTTCCAATCCTTCTTCTTCCAACACTTTAGTCCAGTGCGCGATAGATTTTGTTTCATCTCTATCTGCAATGTCTAAAGGATTTTCCGCAGCAGGATCTAGTTTAAGCTTTTGTGCTGCAAGTTCCATGATTTCTTTGTCCGCTTCTACAGGCGTCTTACCAAAGTAACCAAGTACCATACGACCATACCCTGGAGCAATTTGCTTCCATGGACCAAACATCACATTGGCATACGCTTGTTGCCAATAGAATTGACTTACTGGTGTTACAGATGTTCCGTAACCCCCACGTTCAACCACTTCTTTCATCGCTGCGATAACTTCATCAAATTTCTCTAAATCTCCAGAATCTCTCATCATCTGTGTATTGGCTGTAAGTGCGCCACCAGGCATTGGTGAGAATGGAATAAGAGGAGAAACTTGTGTTGCTTCAGGTGGTATCATGTATTCAGCAAGACACTCTTTAAGTCTCTCTTCATACTTTAATATTTTATCTAACTTTAAATCACCAAGATTATAGTTTGTACCTTTTGTTGCATGAAGCATAGTCAAGATATCTGGTTGTGATGTACCACCACTCACTGGTGATGCTGCCATATCGATACCGTTTGCGCCTGCTTCAAGTGCTGCAAGATATGCAGCTACAGAAACACCTGCAGTTTCATGCGTATGAAGTCTTAAGTGTACAGACTCACCAAGAAGTTTTCTTGCCATTGAAATGGTCTCATAGATTTTATGTGGGTTTGCTGTTCCTGATGCATCTTTGAAACAGATACTATCAAAAGCAATACCAGAATCTAAAATATTTCTTAATGTTTTTTCATAAAATGCCACATCGTGCGCACCTTTACAACCTGGGGGTAAATCCATCATTGTTACCACAGCTTCGTGACTCATACCATGTTTTTTAATGGCTTCAGCAGAGAATGCCAAGTTATTAACATCATTCAGCGCATCGAAGTTACGTACCGTCGTTGTACCGTGTTTTGCAAACATTTTTGCAAAAATGTCAATCATCTCACGGCTACTTGTATCTAACATCACGGTATTGATACCACGTGAAAGTACTTGAAGGTTAGCATCCGGTCCTACAATCTCTCTAAATCCATCCATCATATCGAATGCATTTTCTTGTAAGTAGAATAAAAGTGATTGGAATCTTGCTCCACCACCAAATTCAAAGTGATTTATCCCTGCATTTTTTGCTTCTTCTACTGCAGGAAAAAAGTCATCCATAAGTACACGACCACCAAAGACAGATTGGAATCCGTCTCTAAAGGTTGTGTCCATTACATCAATGTATTTTTTAGCCATTTACGATACCTTGTTTATTGTTTTTTACGAAATTCACTCACTGCTGCGACGATGGCAGCGACGTGGTGTGCTTCTTGTGTAGCATTTGAAGCTGTTGGAGTTACTTCAGGTGCTTTCTCTGGAAAGAATTTATTGATAAGAAAAGCTTGAAGCTTAACTACCTGAACGAGTACTACGAGGAAGATAAAGACAATTGCCATCCCCAGTACCATAAACTTTAGGCCTTCGCCTACTAAATCGATTTCCATATATACCACCTTTTAATAAAAGTTCTAACTAATTTGTAACCCAAATTTTAAAATAGTTTTGCTTGTTACTAGTTAAAAATAGAGAATTATCTACGTTTTCTACGACGATTGTTATTTCGCGTAGCTTTTTTCTCACCTTCATAGTTCTGCATCATCGTATCTACTGTCTCTTGGTCAAACCCAATTTGTGATCCGATGTGTTGTTTCTCTTGCTCAATAAGACGTGACATAAGCTTCTCTACTAGCAATTCTTTGTCCATATCTGACATATATTCCAACATATCTGCTGCATCACTGTGGATAGGTATATCACGTATCTGCTCTGCTAAGTACTCACGCCCTGTATCATCTAAGCCATCACCGCCTTGTAGTGTAGCTAGACGCATCTCTGCCCCTACCTCTTTTTGAATACGCTGAAGTTCTCTAAACTCTTCAGTAGTGACAAGTGTAATCGCCTGTCCACTCTTACCTGCACGCCCTGTACGTCCTATACGGTGTACGTAAGACTGAGGGTCAAAAGGGATGTGAAAGTTAAAGACATGTGTGACATCTTTGACATCAAGTCCACGTGCAGCCACATCGGTTGCCACCATGATTTTAATCTCTGATCTTCTGTAAGACTTAATCATTATTTCTCTGTCTCTTTGTTCCAAATCACCATGCAGACCTCCTGCACTAAAGCCAAGGGCTTGTAAATGTTCAGTCAATCTGTCTACTTCACGTTTCATACGACAAAAAACAATACACTTGTTTGTCTCTTCTGTTTCAAGTAGTTTAATGAGTGCTTCATCTCTTTGATTTTCGTTTATCATGTAGTAACGCTGATCGATGATATTGTTTGTCGTGTCATTATCTCCTACAGCAGAGATAAATTGTGGTTGGTACAAGATATCATTTGCCAACTCTTTAATAGGCTCTGGCATCGTCGCTGAAAAAAGCAATGTCTGTCTATTTTGAGGAATGTACTCAAATATCTCTTTTATCTCTTCCAAAAATCCCATATCAAGCATCTCATCTGCTTCATCAAGTACAACTATCTCAGGGTTAAAAACATCAATTTTCCCTTTTTTGTAAAGGTCTTTGAGTCTTCCTGGCGTTGCCACTACGATTTGTACACCCTTATGGATAAGTGCAATTTGATGTCCATACCCTACACCACCATAAACAGTCAGTGTACGAATACCTGCAAAACGTCCTAAGTGGTAAAGCTCATCAGCAACTTGAGTGGCCAGTTCACGTGTTGGGGTAATTACCAAGGCACGTTCTATCTCACCACTAGCAAGTTTATCCATCATCGGCAAACCAAAGGCTGCCGTTTTTCCTGTACCTGTGTGGGCTTGTCCCACGAGGTCTGAACCTGAAGCGATGATTGGTATCGCCTCTTCTTGTATAGGGCTTGGTTCTTTAAACCCTGCTATTTTCACCCCTTTAGCAATATCACGGTGAAAATTAAACTCCGAAAATTTCATATTTTGCCTTTGTAAAAGGGTAGACACATGGGTCTACCCCTACATAAATAATTTTGTTCAAAAAATATTTTGAACTTAAGAGAGTCTCTCGCAAGAGGCTCTATAAATTCAATTCTGCGTAGGGGTCAACCCATGTGTTGCCCCATTTAACACATCAAAGGGCAGACACATGGGTCTGCCCCTACAATATCATCAACAATAAAACCCCAAACAGTATCCTATATATTCCAAAAGGTACAAAAGTAAATTTTTGAATAAAAACCAAAAAGAGCTTCACGGTAATATATGCTACCACAAAGGCGACTACAAATCCTATGCCAAAAGCTACCCAGTTGGCATCGGCAAACTCTTTATAGTGTTTGAATAAATCATACGCACTCACGGCTCCCATCACAGGGATAGCAAGTAAGAAAGAGAAATCTGAAGCAGTTTTTCTATCAAGTCCAGAAAGCATACCACCGATGATGGTTGCCCCTGCTCTACTTGTCCCAGGAACTAATGAGAATATTTGAGAAAAACCAACCCACCATGCTTGAGTATAAGTGACTTCTTCTACCTCTTTTACCGTATGTTCTTTAGGCTTGTAAAAATACTCAACAATCAAGAAGATAAATCCACCGATGATAAACATCCATGCTACAGTCTCGACGTTAAACAATGTTTTGATTTGGTCCTTAAAAATGAAGCCAACGATAGCAAGAGGAAGAAAAGCCAAAAGAAGTTTAAGCCATAAATCTATTTTTTTAAGTGTAATTTTTTCTCTGTAAATCAGCATCACAGCCAAGATAGCCGCGAACTGGATGATAACTTCATAGGCTTTGGTTACAGCATCTTGGTCTACACCCAAGAACTGTGAAGCAACTATCATGTGTCCCGTAGAAGAGATGGGTAAGAATTCTGTAAAACCTTCAATAATCCCTATGATTATCGCTTGAAAAATATCCAATGTTTCCCTTTTATATCATCGAGCTAAAATAGCTCTCATCTTTAGACAACAACTCTTGTGGTGAGCCACTGTCTACTACTTCTCCATCTTCCAACACATAAATAAACTCAGCACTTTTAATAGTGCTAAGCCTGTGTGCGATGGTAATCACTGTTTTTTCAGACAAAAAATCATGCAGTGCCTCAAAGAGTTTCACCTCTGTATGCACATCCAATGCTGACGTAGATTCATCAAAAATAACCACTTTGGGGTCACTGAGAATCATACGGGCAATGGCAACGCGTTGTCTCTGTCCTCCACTGAGCTTGATACCGTCTTTCCCGACGAGTGTATCAAGTCCCAAATCCAACCCTGCTATGACATCATCAAGTTGTGCGATATTCAGTGCCTCTTGCACTTTTTTATCGCTATACTCTTTGCCTAGCGTGAGATTGAATAGCATTGTATCATTAAAGAGTTTAGGATGTTGCAAGATGAGATGAATATTTTCACGAATCGTTGAAAGTTTCAAATCTTTGTTTGAGACTCCTGCATAGCGTATCTCTCCCTCATCTAAAGGATAAAAACCTACAAGTATGTTAGAGAGTGTCGTCTTACCAGAGCCACTAGCACCGACAATAGCAACTTTACATCCCTCCTCGATATGCATATTAATATTTGTTAATATGTTTTTACCTTTTTGGTAGGCAAAAGAGAGATTTTTCACCTCTATGCCTACAGCATGTTCTCCTACAAAAGGATTGTGTTTTTCTTCTATTTCAGGTTCCTGTTCCAAGGCATAAATGCTGTTTATGCGTTTACACGCAGCCTTTGCTGTAGAAAGGACATACTGAAAGTTAATGATGTCCTGTATCGGTGCCACCATCACCCACAGGTAAGAAAAGACTGCCAACATCAGCCCTACAGAAAGGTCTGAATACGCCACTGCCAAGATGCTTACTGCTCTAAATATCTCATAACCTGCCAAGAAGACAAGATAGGAGTACTTCATCGCGCGGTCACTTTTGTAGCCGTAGTTTATAGCATGTGTACGTAAATCATCTGCTTTGATGCGGCTCTGCTCAAAGAAGTACTCCTCTTTGTTTGCAGCACGTATCTGATGAAAGAGTTCTAAAGTTTCAGTCAAAGAGGCTTGAAACATCTCCACTGCTTTGTTCTCTTCTTTTTTCAGTTCCCCTACATTTCTAGCAAGCTTCACAGTAAACAGCACTACCACAGGGTTAGTAATGAGTATAAAAATAGCTAACTGCCAGTGTATCCAAAACAGTATCACCGCAGAAAAGACCAACATTAACACCGCAACGATAAGTTTAGAGATGGTCGAAGAGACAAATCCGTCTATGGTTTCTACGTCTGTTACAAGCTTGGAGGTCACTGCTCCTACCCGCATCATCTCATACTCTTTAAGTGAAACACGTTTAAGATGTCTAAGCAGAGACTCTCTCATTTTGAAAGTAATATTTTTTGATATGGAAACAAATATTTTACTCTGTAGTATCGAGAACACCGTACTTAACACACGAAGTACGATGATAATCACCAAGACAAAGAGCACATACCCTTTGGTATCAGAAGTAAAGAGATGCTGACTGATCCATGAGATAAATCCATGGTCTTTTCCCAAGAGTAATTCATCGACAAGAACAGGGATAAAAAGAGGGATAGCAACCACAAGCAGTGTAGAGACTATGGCTATAATATTTCCTAATATGACTTCTTTTCTGTAGCTTAGAAGTTGTTGAAGGATGCCTTTTATAGTACACTTAACTTGCATCTCTATACTACCCAAGCTTCATCTTCAAACACGACTTCATCATCTAGCGTAACACTGCTGGTATCAAGAAAAATATCTATATGAAACTTACCATCTCCGCGTTTAAACCCTGGTTTGCCATACATACCATGTTTACGTCCTAGCGATAGATGTACACCACACATACGTTCATAGCTTCCTATGTCAGAGATTATTTTTGTTTTACTTAGTCCTCTGTTGAGTCCAAATCCTAGTTCTCGTACCCAAACAACCTCTTCGCCCTCACGTATGAGTACCAACATCTCCTCAAAAGCAGGCGTAGCGTTTTCACAATCCACCAAAACACCCTCTTCTATGATAATAGTAATCGGCTTTTCAGGCTTGTTTACTCTATAACTAGTATCTGCAAAGGTAAAGACTGTCGCTCTTCCATTTAGTGCAGTAAGTTCCTTAGATTCGGTAAAGACTTCACCGATAGGAAACTGTCCTCCGACATTTGGCATGGTAGTGTAGTCACCTATGTTGAGTTTGGCTGATTCAAAACCTGCAGGGAATCGTAGCGCTTCTCCTCCACTATATATGACACCCTCTTGCGCAACATCTATCTTCTCTTTGAGTTTTAACCCTACTTCTTTAATGCTCTTGGTATCATACTCCAATGCATCTATATAGTGTGATACTTCATCGTCTTTCATACGGCTAAGATGTGGATGTTCAAGGACTTTTATCTTCCGTTTAAAGAGCTCAACACGTATGCGAAAGGCATCTAAACGAAAGTTGGTAGACTGAATGAGTATCACCATATCTAAGGCATCTAAAGTGTCAAAGAGTGCACGTATATCTTCGGGGGTTGTAGTATGAAAGTTGATAAAAGTAGCATGGGGTAGATTGGCATGGTAGGCTTCTGCCAAAATCTTAGAGAGTGTGCAGTCTGTATCGTAGACGATAACCTCATTATGCGTATCATCATGCAAAAACACTTGATTCAAAAGCGTTTGGGTGTATGTCTGTGCTTTTGTTGCAAGTGCTTGTATATCCATCATACTATCTTTAAAATCTCCGTTAAGTCCTTGACATCTACACAGTGTGTAGCTGCCTCTTTTAATATAGGTTTCCCACAAAATGCCACACGTGTGTCTGCATGGGCAAACATACTCAGGTCATTGGCTCCGTCACCTACAACTAAGGTATCTTTACGGTCAACGCCAAGCAGAGCTTGTAGACGTACTATCATGTCACCTTTGGCTTGAGAGTACATCATCTCCCCACCTACTGCGCCTGAGAGTATGCCATTTTCATCTGCATGCAGGAAGTTAGAAAAGTCTGCATCAATACCCAGTTTTTCACAGGCTGGTTTGGTTGCATCTCTAAATCCTCCAGAAAAACAGACTACTATATAACCCAGCTCTTTAAGTCCCGTGACCACTTCTTGCGCACCAGGCATCATAGGGAGGTTTTTACATATCTCTTCTACTTTGCTTTGAGGCAAACCTTTAAGCAATGCCACACGCTCTACAAGTGAAGCATAAAAGTCCAACTCCCCTGCCATAGCGCGTTCGGTAATGGCTACCACTTCCTCTTTAAATCCAAGTACATCAGTGAAAAAGTCGATGGTCTCACCATCCATAAGTGTGGAGTCAAAGTCAAAGACTGCTAGTTTAGACATGTGCGTACCTCTATGCATAATTTTGATAGAATTATAACCAATAAAGTAAAAAAGAGTATTTAATATGTTTGAAAAATTTTGTGACGTCCTTTGTCTTGAAAAAGAATTTATTACCGTTGAGATTAACCCACCCCATGGTGCCTCTATAGATGCAATCATCGCTGACATTAAAAAGCACAACCTGCAAGACAAAGTCACTGGCTTCTCCTGTACGGACAACCCATTAGCAAAACTCAAGATGTCTGGGGTACTTTCTGCGATTAAAGTACAACAAACCTTTGGAAAACCTGTCATCGCTACCATGAGTATGAGAGACAAGAACAAACTCTCACTACAGTCTACCCTACTTGGTGCCAATGACTTTGATTTACGTTGCATCTTGGCACTCACAGGTGACCCTGCAAAGTTTTCTGACCAGCCAGATGTGAAGGGTGTGTTGGAGCGTGACTCTACTTTGCTACTTAGTATCATCCACCACCTTAACAAGGGGGTAGACTACTCAAACAAGCCACTCAAACCTGCACCAAAGCCCATCTACCCTTTTGCTGTAACAAATTCCTATGCGAAAAATATGGACTCACTCAAAAAGCGTATGGTCAAAAAGCTCAACTACGGAGCACGTGCCATCATCACCCAACCAGTGTATGACATAGAGAATGCAAAAGAGTTACTCTCTCTTTTTGAAGAAGCAAAAAAAGAAAGCATCAGGGAAACAGCAAAAGAAGCACACCTTGTTCTAGGTCAGTTCCCTATCGTAGCTGCAAGAACTGCTAACTTCATAGACGACAAAGTACCTGGAATCTCTGTACCTAAAGATATCATAGATGAGATGAATCTCGCAGCGATGGACGGAAGCGAAAAAGAACGTGAAGTAGGATTCGCCCTCTCAAAACGCATCTTTGATGATGTGATGAAAGAGCACGGGAAAGTGCATTTGATGACCCATAATAGGTTTGATTTGTGTGCGGAGTTGATAGGAGAGCGTTAATCTCTACGCTTCACCCTCAAACATCACAGGATACGCCAAACCATACAAGGTAACAAACATCAAAGGTATTGCCCAGACAAGTCCTATACCTAGAGCGATAGCCCCTATAAACATGATGATACTCAGTAACCCCTTAAGACCTGCTACTTTAAACCAATGTTTTGTGACTGTTTTTCTTGAGAGTTCCATTGCTTCCCATACATCCATATTTTTATCGACTATAAGCGGGATAGTAAAGGTATAGGCTACTGAAACATAGATACCAGGAAGTACAAGTAGCATGATACCAATAACCGTAAATATATAAATCAATACTCCTGCCAATGCCAATTTACCTGTCATATGAAAATAATCAAATACTGATTTAAAATCTACAGCTTCACCTCTACTATGTTTTATAGCCATCATCATAATACCCGCCATTATAGGCATAAGCACAGGGTAACTCAAAATACCTACGATTTGTTGATTGAGAAGATTAGGCGCTTCTGCTGTCCCTTGGGGAAAAACAAGACCAAGTACCAGTTGCACTATGACTGCAGCAGCAACATACACTGCAAAACCTGCTATAAATTGTGCTTTCACACCATTTATGCGTTCCCATCCTGCTTTAGTCATCTCTATAATATCAAAATCATAATCTCGTATTTCGTTTACCATCATACTTCCTTTGTAATAATTAAAAAACAATTATAACCTAAAAATTCTCTTTATTAAACATCTTAGGTTATACTTCCAAAAAATTATTAGGATAAAATATGTCTGAAGAGCCACTTGCAAATTCAAACCCAACAATCAACTAATTCTTAATTATGCCAAA
>VCAW01000003.1 GCA_013607775.1 Campylobacterota bacterium
TACGATATTTCCTCTTGTTTGGTTATTTTTCTATTTCGTTATTTGGGTAATACATTTTTAAGTGTATGTCACATATAATATACACATGTATAAAATTGTGATAGATACAAATGTATTATTGTCTGCTTTGTTTTCTAATAGAGGTAAATCTTATAAGCTTATAGAGCTGTTGGGAATAAAAGGAAAAGATGGCGTGAAGTTTAATGTTATCTCTGTGCCTTTGCCATTGGAGTTTGAAGAAGTTTTACTTAGACCTAAAAACAGAGAAAAATATGATTACTTTAGCCATGAAGAAATACGGTTGATTATCTCAGATATTGTTTCTGTTTCTCATAGAGCAAAGTTACATTTTTTATGGAGACCATTTTTGAAAGACAGTTTTGACGACAAAGTGTTGGAAACAGCTGTAAATGGACAAGCACAAGCTATCATCACTTACAATACAAAAAACTTTGCAGGTGTCAAAAAGCATTTTGACATAGAGATACTAACACCTGCTGAATTATTTGACAAAGGAGTATTGCCATGAATGTTGCACTAAGATTACCAGACTCACTAGGATTAAGTCTTAAGGAGTTTTCTAAACACGAAAATATCTCTATGAACCAGTTTATCGCGACGGCTATTGCTGAAAAGTTATCGACTTTAAAAACCTATGACTACTTACAAGAAAAAGCAGACAATGGTAGTGCCGAACATTTGCTTATTATGCTAAAGAAAGTACCAAGTCGAGAGACTCCAGAGTTTGATAAGTGAAGCTAGTCGGCATGAAGCACCTCATACTCACACTTATCTTGCTTTCTGGATGTATCTACGCCGAAAACAAGCAAACCATCATCAACGGTTATGTTTTGCCACCCGAACCAGATCCTGTAAAGAATAACGCTACACTTTTAGGGATAGATGTTAATCATAATGGGGTTAGGGATGATGTGGAGCGTTGGATATATGAGACTTATAAAGATAAACATCCGATATATATAGATATTGCTATGCAGGCGGGTAGGGCGTATAAACAAGTGCTAGAAACACCTGAAAGGGCGAAAGAGATACATGATACGGTGGTGAATGCTCCTCTGTATTGTGCTTGGTATTATCAATATGATTCTGAAGAGTTTGGAGACCCTGTATTGGTACATGAACGAATAGATGCTCCTGTAAAAAGTAAGTATTTTAATACTAAGGCTCGAAGTAAAGTTTATTGGAAATATGATAACTTACTGAGTGGAGATAGTTATCCTTTGCCTAAACCTTGGGATATGAAATCTTTTTGTGACTTCAACACAAGCAAATACGACAAGAAACAAATACTCACCAAATAATCCACACCCAATCCACACACAAAGTTCTATACTACTCCTATAGTCTCAAAGGAGATAGTATGAAAACGAAAAAGCAAAAAGAACGCATCGCCATTGTTACTGCACTGCGAACGCCTATGGCAAAAGCAGGTGGGAAGTTTGCTCGTATGCAGGCAGATGCGCTTGGGGCTACTTTGTTTCGTGAGCTGATGCTACGTTCGCCTGTGGGAGTGGATGAGGTTATCATCGGTAATGTGGCTCAGCCTATACATGCTGCGAACATCGCTAGGGTTATAGCCCTTCGTGCAGGCTTTCCAGAATCTACACCAGCACTTACCGTGCATCGTAACTGTGCTTCGGGTATGGAGTCCATTACCACAGCGGTTTCTCGTATACATTCAGGTGAGGGTAAAGTGTATGTTTGTGGTGGGGTGGAGTCTATGTCTAACATTCCTCTGGTTTATAGTGAAAAGATGACCAAGCTTTTTTCTAAATTGGCAGGTTCTAAAACAGTTTTGGACAAGGTACGTACACTCTTAGGTTTTAGACCAAGCTACCTTAAACCCATCGTAGGGCTTATGTCAGGACTTACTGACCCTGTGAGTGGGTTGCTTATGGGTAACACCGCAGAGGTACTTGCACAAGACTTTGGTATAAGCAGAGAGGTGCAAGATGCTTTCTCTTTGGCTTCACACCAAAAGGCTGCTAAGGCAAAAGAGTCTGGACGCTTTGCCAAAGAGAGTATGGCAGTGGTCTATGATGAACATAAAGGTGCATACCTAGACTATGATGATGGCATACGTGAGAGCCAAACCATAGAAAAACTTGCACGCCTACGACCATTTTTTGACCGTAAAAACGGTACAGTGACTGCAGGAAACTCTTCGCAGATTACTGACGCGGCAGCGGGTGTGGTACTCATGAGTGAGAGTGAAGCCAAAAAAAGAGGCTTGGAACCATGAGGATATTTACGTGACTATGCTTACGAAGGCTTAGACCCAAAACGTATGGGGCTAGGACCTGTGTTTGCAACCCATAAACTTTTTAAGCAAACAGGGCTAAGTATGGATGACATAGAGATAGTCGAAATCAACGAAGCTTTTGCGGCACAAGTCATCGCCTGTGAGAGAGCTTTTGCTTCGCCTGAGTTTGCTAAAACACACTTTGGAGAAGACAAAGCTGTAGGTGCCATAAATCCTGACATACTTAACGTAAACGGTGGAGCTGTGGCACTTGGTCATCCTGTAGGGATGACAGGTACACGTCTTGTGCTCACAGTGCTCCATGAACTACGAGAACGAGGCTTACAACGAGGCTTAGCAACCCTGTGTATAGGTGGTGGGCAAGGTGCTGCACTGCTACTGGAGGTAGAGTGATGAAAAATGTATATTTTAATTTAACGATAGATGAAAGAGATATCGCAACTTTAACTTTTGATACCCCAGAAAGTTCTGTCAATGTACTCTGCTTTGATGCACTCTATGAACTACGAGAACACATCACAGCGTTAGAAAATAACAGTGATGTCAAAGCGCTTTTTATAGAGAGTGCCAAAGAGGATATTTTCATAGCTGGGGCTGACATCAACGAGATAAAAGCCTTTAAAGATGAAGCAGAGATAGTCTCAAAACTCGCAGAGGGTCAAGAGATATTTAACCGACTTGAAAACCTCTCCTTCCCTACCATTGCGGTGATAGACGGTGCCTGTTTGGGTGGTGGCTTGGAGCTTGCCATGTCTTGTAACTACCGTATAGCGACCAACGAAGCACATACCAGACTAGGGCTTGTGGAAGTAAGCCTTGGCATCATCCCTGGGCTTGGTGGTACACAGAGACTACCGATGCTTGTAGGCTTTACCAAAGCCATAGAACTCATCACTGCGTCTAAACGACTTAAAGGGGACAAGGCACTGAAACTTGGGCTAGTCGATGCTTCTGTGCCTGCTGGCTACTTAGGGTTCAAAAAAGAGGAGTACACTAAAGAGATACTTGCAGGTACCCTTGAAGATAAAATTGCTCAAAAACGAAAAGGTATCAAGTGGTATGAGATGTTAGCACCTGTGAAGATGCTCATAGCCACTATGGCACGAAAAGCAGTCAAGAAAAAAACAGGTGGACATTACCCTGCGCCACTGCAAGCCATAGATGTACTGGAAGAGACACTTACTATGTCACTTGACGATGGGCTAAAAGTAGAACTAGAAGTCTTTGCTCCTTTGGCTACATCTGACATAAGTAAAAACCTCATAGAACTCTTTTTTACCTCTGAACGGCTCAAAAAAGAGCACTTTTCAGATGCCAAACCTAAAAATATAACACATTCTGCTGTCATCGGTGTGGGTACGATGGGGTCAGGTATTGCGTGGGCATTGGCACATAAAGACATACCTGTACGGTTAGGAGCCAGAAAGATGCCTAGCATCGCCAAAGCCATGACAAAGATGATGAAAAGTTTTGAAAGCATCAAAAGACGTGGACGTTTGACAGACCGCGAGATAGGGCTTAAAATGGATAGGGTGACACACACTACTGACATGTCAGGTTTGGGTGGTGTGGACATCGTCATAGAAGCAGTCAGTGAAGACCCAAAAGTCAAACAAAAAGTATTTACAGACTTGGAGGCTCGGGTAGATGAGTCCTGCATCATCGCTACAAATACCTCTTCGCTTGACATTAGCTTGCTTACCAAAACAGCTCGTCATCCAGAACGCTTTGTGGGGATGCACTTTTTTAATCCTGTACAGGTGATGCCTCTTGTGGAGATCATCGCAGGGAAAGAGACGAGTGATGAGACTGTGGCTACAGTGGTGAAGCTCGCCAAAAGACTAGGAAAAACACCTATAAAAGTAAGTGAATGTGCAGGGTTCTTAGTGAACCGCACGCTATTACCTTACCTAAACGAAGCAGCCAAAATGTTCGGAGAGGGTGAAGACCTGCAACGCATAGACAAGCTACTCAAAGGCTTTGGTATGCCTATGGGACCTTTCATCCTTGCCGATGAAGTGGGCATAGACATAGGAGACAAAGTTTCTACCATTTTACACGCAGCATACGGAAGTCGTATGAGTCCGTCATCTGTATTGGAGCGTATGTTAGCCAAAGGCTGGTTAGGTAAAAAAACAGGCACAGGTTTTTACACACACAAAGGTAAAAACAAAAGCTATAACAGCGAAATGACTGCCCTATAGTATGGACACAAAACACTAGAAGATGACACCATCTTAGACAGAGCCGTACTCATCATGGTCAACGAAGCAGCCAGATGTTTAGAAGAGGGTGTAGTAGACAACGCACGCTACCTAGATATGGCAATGGTCATGGGTACAGGCTTTCCTGCCTTTAGAGGTGGGTTATTACGGTATGCAGATGCTGAGGGGTTAGAGAGTATAGTCGCTAGACTTCAAAAGCTAGAGAAACAGTATGGTGAGCGTTCTTCTCCTGCTGGGTTGTTGGTGGAGATGAGTGAGAAAGGTGAGACATTTTATGATGATCCGTAGTGTGTGGTTGGCAACGAACAACATAAGAGAATATGCATACAATCACAAACATACCGAAAGACTTAAATTATGGAAATATATTGAAATTTGCATTATTTAGAGATGTTTGACAAGTGGGGTCAAAATTTAAATCTGAAACCCAATCCACATATTCTAAAACTTTCTCAAAATAGCTCTTAAATTGCTATTTTCATGTGATAGCCTAATGAAACAAAAACTACTCCTTAACCTCCCTCTTACCAAAAAAGGACTAACATTTATTAAAAATATAAAGAAATAATGATGCAAGAAGTCAAACTTACCCAATACAGCCATGGGGCAGGATGTGGGTGTAAAATCTCACCTAAACAGCTCGACAATATCTTAAAATCTGCCAGAGAAACGATAACATACCCTGAACTTCTTGTGGGCAATGCCACTAAAGATGATGCTGCTGCATTTGACCTTGGTAATGGGACTTCGGTGCTTTCTACTACAGACTTTTTTATGCCTATCGTTGATGACCCTTTTACCTTTGGGCGTATTGCTGCTACCAATGCCATCAGTGACATCTATGCGATGGGTGGGAAGCCACTTATGGCTATCTCTATTTTTGGATGGCCTGTTAAAAAGTTGAGTGATGATGCGGCACGTTTGGTGATAGATGGTGGGCGTTCTGTGTGTGAGGAAGCAGGTATACCACTTGCAGGTGGGCATAGCATCGACTCTCCTGAGCCTATCTTTGGTTTGGCCGTGACGGGTTTGGTGGACAATGAAAATCTCAAACAAAACGATACTGCTGAAGAGAACTGTGAACTCTTCTTGACTAAGCCACTTGGCATTGGCATCTTAACAACGGCGCAAAAAAATAAAAAGATAGCCGAGGGAGACATAGAACCAGCCGTAGAGGCGATGTGTACACTCAACAAAATAGGTGCAGAAATCTCTGCACTTGAAGGTGTGACAGCCATTACCGATGTGACAGGCTTTGGACTGCTTGGACATTTGGGTGAGATATGTGAAGGGAGTGGCATCTCGGCGATTGTGCGTTTTGAAGATGTGCCGTTGCTTCCTAAAGTAAAGGAGTATTGGGCGATGGATTGTGTGCCTGGTGGTACACGTCGTAACTTCGAGAGTTATGGGCACAACATCGGCAAGATGACTCCAGAACAGCAAGACATTCTTTGTGATGCACAGACTTCAGGTGGGTTACTTTGTGTTGTGCGTAAAGAGAGTGTAGAGGCGTTCTTGGAACTCACACGCAAAGAGGGGCTGGAACTGAAAAGCATTGGTGAGACTGTGGCACGTGGAAAGCATCTTATTGAAGTCCTCTAACATGGACGCGTCTACACCTGTCGGTACAGTGGATGAGATAGAAGCCATCAACAAACTTGACTTGCCACTGACTGAGGCATTTCGTAGTATAGTGTTAGAAGATAGACCTCTCATCGATGTACGTGCACCTATTGAGTTTAACAAAGGTGCATTCCCTCATGCGACCAATCTCCCCCTCATGAACGATGAAGAACGTCATCTTATAGGTATACGTTACAAAGAGCAAGGCAATGCTTCTGCTGTGCAACTGGGTAAAGAACTGGTAGGACCTGTCAAAGAAGAACGTGTAAAAGCATGGACAGACTTTGTAAAAGCACATCCCCATGCTTATCTCTACTGCCTTAGAGGAGGACAACGCTCCCAAATCTCGCAAGCTTGGCTCAAAGAAGTAGAGGTGTTACTATCCCCCGACTTAAGGGTGGATACAAAGCATTTCGTGGCTTTTTGATGACAGAGCCAGAACGCATCGCTAAGGAAGCCAAAACACTTATACTTGGTGGGCGTACAGGTAGTGGAAAAACACTGCTTATTCATGCCCTAAAAAACAGTATAGACCTTAAAGAGCTTGCCAACCATAGAGGCTCCTCTTTTGGTGGATTTACCACAGTACAACCCTCACAGATAGATTTTGAAGATGCACTGGGGTATGCGCTTATAAAGCACGAGGCTAAGAGATGCAAACATCTTGTACTTGAAGATGAAAGTCACAATATAGGTCGTATCTACATCCCCAAACCACTATTTAACAATCCCGAATTAAAAAGGAAAAAAGAGGATTAATCCTCTTTTCTATTTTTTTTACGAAGAACAAAAAAGAAAAATCCTAAAAGTGCCAATATGGTTATAACTCCGACTATACGAGTCATTTTATTGACAGCTCTGTCAAATGCTGGTGTTTCGGTAAAACAAAAAGGAGCATCATTTCTTAAGATGGGTTTTCTTGTGCGTCCTATTTTTGACTCATTGATTGCCATCGTTATATCTGTAGCAAGCTGGTTAACCCCCATAAGATACCCTGTAATCTTACCTTTTGGTGAGAGCACAACTGTCATAGCTGGATGAATATAGCCAATATCACCATTTTCCATTTTAACAGCTTTGTATTTGAAGCCTACTGCCTCTGCAAGTTTTCCTGAGCTGTTGTTTTCTCCAATGACAAAGTGCCAGGCATCTCGTACATAATCTCGTTTCATAGCATGAAGAACATTTTTTTTCTTTGTACGTGCCAAAGAAGGTTTTTCTGTTGCTGAGAAACTCACAGTAATTACTTTGTAGTCTGTATTTTCAGCCAATTTGACTTGAGCTAATGCATCTGAGAGTTTATTTAGCTGAGGATTACAAACACCTGCACACTTAAAGTAGTTGAGCGTGATAAGTGTTGGTTTCCCGTCCATAAGTTTTTTGAGTGTGACAGACTTATCATTTTCATCGATAAAGGTTAAATCTAAAGGAACCATAGTTCCTAGTTTTTCTTCTATACCTAAACTTTGACTTGAAAAGAGTGGCAGTGTGAGCAGGAGTAAAATAAGGTATTTTTTCATTCGTTGTACTTTGTTTTAAGATGGAGTATTATACTCCATACTACTTAAGTTTATATCCTGTTATTTTGTTTTCTTATCTCCTTTTATCAATGCACTCAAGACCCCAATCAACGAAGCGATAAACACTATGGTATATCCTGTGGGTAAATCTAACTGGTACGAGAGAATGAGAGCCAGTATAATGATACACGAACCTATCACCCACGAAAAAGCCAAAGGCGCAAATTTTTTTTGCATCAGTGATAAAAATGCAGGGACGATGAGAAGTACAAAGACTACCAAGACCCCTGCAAGTTGGACAGAAGAGGTAACGGTGAGGGCAAGGAGGCTAAAAAAGAGAAGCTCTTTGGCTATACCTGAGAGTTTGTGATAGAAGAGAAAAAACACAATGGCTACAAAACTGTACAAAATAAACGGCTCCCACAAATCAGAAGCAGTGGTAAAAAGTATGTCTGTGGCTTGAAGTTTGTTGAAAAGTTCTGTGCCTTGTGTGGTGTTGGAGAGTAAAACGATAATACTACTTGCACCCAAAGCATAGAGCATCCCTATAAAAGCTTCTATGTGTTTGACTATGTAGCTTGCCAAGGTGATAAGCCCTGCTCATATGTTGTGGAGAGCCTGTCAGAATAAAAAGTGTACTTGGTGTACCTTTAGGATTTTGTTCAAGAATTTTTGTAAATCTCTCTAGCATAGTGGGTACAATGATACGTTGTTTATAGTTTTTAAACATCGTATTGATACCTAAACTAATTTTATCCGTTACATCCGAGACGATAATCGTATCATCAAAATCAGAGATTATCCCTACCAATGGCGTGGTGTCTATGATAGTTGCATTGGTTTCATGTAAATCTGGGTTTTTTTTGAGTTGTAAGATAATTTTTTGATATCCCATTTTGAGTGTCTGTTTGGTTTTAGCATTAAACGCAAAATAGCCCTCATCATCGCCTATGGTTTTAAAGCTCTCATGGTTGATAGAGAGATTAATATCGGCACTCTCTATATTCATCTGCTTTCACTTGTTTAACTCTTCTCCAAAGGTTTCTTAGCCATCCATCATCATTGCTAACGCTTTTAAAGTCTCGTTCTCTCTCCATACGACCTTGGACAATCATGTGATGATTGTTTCCATAAGCGTGGTAGATGACGATATTGTCTTTAGCATATCCTGTACCAAGTAGTATAATGAGCAGTAGAAGTTTGTTAAACATCCTTGTTCCCTTTTAAAATGATGAGATACCCCATAAACACCATACCCATTCCTACCAATGAAAAAAGAACAGCATTCTGTGCATCATAATGTTTCCAAATAACCCCAGTTACTAAAGCTCCTAGTGCACCAAAGAGTGCTACACCTCCGTAGAGTATGCCATAGACAGTACCTTTGTTGTGTGCGTGGTCTGAGATGTAGGCACGCAAGGCATTGAGACTTCCTACCATGAACACACCCAGGAATATAAAGCCCATCACTACAAGATTAAAATATAAACTAGCCGTAGCCAAAAGTCCGAAAACAAAAGAGAGCGTGAGTATTTTTTTGCTCCTATTTCATCTATTTTAACACCCAGAAAATAACTCAATAATGTCTGTGTAAGATTTAGAAGCACTACAAGCAGTGGTATGTACACCGTGGCAATGCCTACTTCTTTGGCTTTAATGAGAAAAAATGAGTCATTAAACATAAAAAATACAAATCCAAAATAGACAAACAACAGAGGTAACAAGCCGTAGTCTTTTTTAAGTTCAAAAGATTTGCTTTTCGTCTTGTATGGAGCATCTTTAACAAAAAATAATACAATCACAATAGCAATAAGCCCAGGAATGAGCGTAAAGGCAAAAATATTTTTAAAGAGTGTCTCGCTCTCACCGAGGTAAAAGAGTAAAGTAAAAACAATGAGGCTTCCTGTAAGCTCTCCTGCGATATCCATAGTTTTATGAAAGCCAAATGTTTTACCACTTTTACCTGCACTGTATGCAGAGACGAGGGAGTCTTTGGTTGCAGAGCGAACAGCCTTACCCACACGTTCAACCCCACGCAAGGTTGCCACACTCTGCCAAGAACCACTCATATAAAGTAGTGGCTTAGTCACAGCAGAGATGAAGTACCCCGTTACCACAAAAGGTTTGACTACCTGATACCTGTCACTCAAATACCCAAATAGTACCCGAAACGCATAAGAGATAAATGTAGCAATAGCCACAACAAAACCTAACTTATATACACCCTCATGCAGCGTATAGACAATAAACAGAGGCAAGATGGAAGTGACCATACTACTCGCCATGTCAGTAAAAAAGCTAACGAAGCCTAAGGCTATAATGTTTTTGTTTATCATGGGGTTATTTTATTCCTATGTATGGTGAATTTTATCTGTAACCTCAGAGACAATAACTGTGTTATAAAAATTAGAGAGTTCAATTATACTCATCTTTGGCTTTTGTTTGTTGCAATTTGTATAGAAAATAATAAATTTTAGATTTCAAAACGAAGCTCTCAATAATTATGCGTTACAATCATCTAATCCTATTTTAAAGTCTTACTATGATTGCTAAACTGCTTGTTGCCTCTATACTTACTGGTCTTTTGAGTGGGCTTTTTATTGCTTTTTATAGTTTTCTGATTAATCTTATGACCCATCTGTTTTTCATGGGTGACCCTATGAAGACTATACCTACTTTACCTACCTGGTATCTGTATGCTTTACCAACTGTGGCTATTTTGGTTGTCAATTTTATCGTTTCTCATGATGCAAATGTAAAGGAATATGGGCTCAATGAGGTTGCTGACTCTATCGTAGAAAATAAAATGACACTCTCTTTAAAGACTCTGTTTCTCAAAGTTTTTGCATCTGCGCTCTCATTGGCTAGTGGGTTTACTGTGGGGACTGAGGGACCAAGTGCGAGTATTGGGGCGATGATAGCCTATCATATACATAAATGGTTCAAGTTTCCAAAGATGCTTGTAAAGATGATGCTTAGTATTGGAGCGAGTGCAGGTATTGCAGCTATATTTGTTACGCCTGTAACAGGTATAGCATTTGCCGTTGAAATCATCGCATATCAGTTTATAAAACAATATATTGGGTACCTTATTTTAGCCTCTTTTGTTGCCTTCTCTGTGGGTATCTATTTTTTGGAACCTATTGTATTTTTACATTCTCAAGGGCGTTCTTTTAATTTTCATCACTTACTTTCTCACGTGTTGTTCTTACCTTTTATTACCACCTTTATCTACTTTTACCTTTTTCTAAAGAAAAGAGTACTTAGCTTTATAGACTTGGAGATATTTAACAATCTCTCTGCTTATCGTAATTATATTTTTGCACTTATAGGAGGAGGTGTGATTGGCACCATTTTGGTACTTCAACCTGAAGCTGCTTTTACGGGACATGCCTTGGTACTAAGTCTGATAAACTCTGAGACTACCATACCTCTTGCTGTGATATTTACCATTCTTATCTTACGTATTATCGGTACAACGGTTGCTATCTATGCAAATGCTGTAGGAGGGATATTTCTACCTCTTATGAGTATTGGTGCTTTGGTAGGGTATGGTTATGCTGAACTGATGATAGCGTATGCAGGGTTTGATATCGAGCCTTTTTACTTCGCTGCGGTAGGAGCAGCGGTATTTATGGGGGTTATTATGAAACTTCCTTTGACAGCTGCAGTTCTGGCACTAGAGACAACATTTGACTACAATGTGGTCATCGGTACAGGTGTAAGTGTGGTTTTAGTGGAGTACTTCTCTCAACTCTACTTTACCATCCAAAGACGTAATGTTACAAAAATTGAGAGAAAGCGAAAGAGTGTGGAGACTCCAAAAGAGGCGACTCAACAGGTAGAAGAAGATACTGTTCTTTAATTAAGATTCCAACCATGATAAAGCTTCATCTGCTTGAGCATAGTGAAATTCTTTAATCTTGGGATGTACAAAAGCACCAGCAATGGCTTTAATAGCATCGATAAAAGATGAGTCTGTTACAAAGGCCAATTTTTCTATTTTCTTATGGTGCTGTTTGATAAATGCCGAATGCTCTTTAAGTGCTGAAAGTGAATCCCATCCTGGAAAATTCTTTGTTTTTATCATTAAGCCTTTTAGTGTGTTTCCTGCTTCAAAATAGGGGTCAACGACTGTTGCTAGATGGATAAAATCATCCTTGGTAAGTATTGCCTGTGGTTCAAGTATTAAAATCTGTTTTGTTTTATCGAGTGTAATTAAGAGTGGGTAATCTTCATGATTTTTTTTGTCAGGCATGATAATTCCTTTTATTTTAGTGTACTCTTAAAAGATTAATCAAATCTTTTAGCTCATTTTCATAATAACATCTTCCAATGAATTTGCCGTCATTCTCATACGTTTACTTATCTCTTTGAGTTGAGAGAGTAGTTCTTTGTGGATGAATATCTTTTTGATATCCTTTGACTCAACAAGTGTAGACACTTCTTCTACATAAATATCCATAAGCTCATCATAGGTGTCTCGTACTCTTTTGGTGCTTTGTGCTGTTTTTTCACGGTTGCTTTTGAGTGTTTTAAAGCCTGCTGTTAAAAGTTCAGCTTGAAGTTGTATCTTTTTGATTAGGGCATTATAGACTTCATTCTCTTTATGTATGTGGTATGATTTTGCTTCGATGAGAAAATGTCTAATACTGATAGCTATCCAGTCAAGTTCTGTAATGACACGATAAATAGACTCACTGTCTATAGGGGTGATAAAAACATTTAAAAGATTTTTCATGTTCTTGTCTCTGATAGCTTGGGCTTGATGTTGATCATGCAAGATGGCTTGACAGCTCTTTTCATTGGCTTCTATAAAACATTTTTGCAAATCATCTGTAATCTGTTTAATAATCATAGCATGCTCGTCCAGTGCAGCGAGAAAGTCTATCTCTTTGGGCAAAATATATTTTTTAATGAGTGATACAATCATGAAATGGCTCCTAATAGTTTGATGAGTCCATACGCATATAGCGCACCGAAACATATGGATACTGGTACATTCACCAACCAGCCCAATATAATTTGTCCTGCACGTCCCCATGCTACATGGGAAGGTTTTTCTGCTGCACCGTTTCCTAGCAGGGTAGCTGTTACGACTTGTGTGGTTGAAGTAGGGGCACCAATGGTAGTTGCTAAGGTATTGATAAGTGCAGCTCCCAGTTGATTGGCTACAGAATGTATGAGTTTGACATGGTAGAGTTCAAAGCCTAATGTTTTAATGATGCTCCACCCTCCAAACATCGTACCCAGCGTGATGGCAGAGGTACACATGATAATGACCCATAATGGAATGGTAAATGTTTGTGTATGGGGTGTGAAGCCAAAAGCATCATACCTATGATTGCCATGCCTTTTTGTGCATCATTGGCGCCATGTGAAAAGCCTAGCCATGCTACAGAAAAGTATTGTGAAATGACAAAAAATGAACGAATCTTAATCGTAAATCGTTTAAAGAGAAAGAAAATGAGCTTCATGATGACAAAACCAACGATAAAACCGAAAAATGGTGAGACAAACAGACCAGCGATAACTTTCATCACACCTGACAGTTGACCTTGGTAGAGGGCATCAATCCCCCAGTTTATCTGTTCTGAACCGACAACATAGAGTCCAGCACCTACTAAACCACCTGCTAAAGAGTTGGATGAAGAGGAGGGGAGACCAAACCACCATGTGATAAGGTTATACGTCACAGCAGCCAATAGTGCCGCAATTACAAGCGCCTGTGCATCGATAAGTTTTGCTTGTTTCATATTGACAAAGGTGCCGATGGTATCTGCTACGGCTAAACCTACAATCAATGGTCCAAGGAAAGTAAAAATACTGACTATGTCAATAGCTACCCATGTTTTCATTGCTCTGGATGCTATGGCTGTGGCTACCATATCTGCAGAGTCATGAAAACCATTGGTAAAGTCAAAGATAAAGACAGTCACAACAGTTATAACTAACAGAAAAGTAGTGATATCCATCTATATGACCAGACTTTTTCCTAGTTTGGGAGGTACACTTTTGGTTTGCAACCAACATATCACAGGCTATATCCTCTAAAAGTGCCAGAGAGAGATCATCTGATACAAAATAATCATCTGCATGTGAACAGACGTAGAGTATGTCAAAATCTTTTTCTTGCAGATACTCACTCATTTGTGTACCTAAAAAATCACCATCTATGAAGAATTTACCTTCTAGTCCACTCTCTTCTTTGAGTGCTTCAAAGGCTTCTTTTTGTGCTTCTTCTATAATCTGTATATTTTGCAGATCTGCTTCCATACTTGGGTCAACAATATATCGATAGTCATAAAAAAGTTCTATGTTGATTTGTGGAAAATAACTTTTTGCTCTTTCTATATATTGAGCTGAAGGGCTTCCTGCATCGACAATAAGTGCCATTTTTTGGTAGGTTGGAGTATTGCTCTTTAGTACAAGTATGTGTTGGCTTACTTTATGTACAAGTTTTTTTGTGATATCTGGATGATACGCTGTTATGATGAAAGTTTCTTTATCTTCACGTGCCAATGCCCACACTCTATCTGCTGTGTCATCTATTTTGACAAAGACTACAGGTGTCTTTTCAAAGTCAAAGGTATTGACTTTTTCAAGAATAGAGGCTTTGATTTTCTCTTTGTCCAATGGCAACTCTTTCTCACCTGAACGAAAGAAATCAGGAATTTCAAAAAGTGGTCTTTCATGGACATATAGTATCTCTATAGGTGTATGGTACTTCTTAGCAAATGAAAATGTTTTATCCAATACCTCATTAATCATAGTGAAATCATTGAGTACCGCAATTATTTTTTTAACAGATTGCATATGACATCCTTTAATAAATTAGATAAGCCCTAACTCTGCAAGAAAAGTTTTGACTTTTGGTGAAATTTCGCTTAGCTCTGCCATGAGTGATTCCCATGCTTTATCTTCATTATACCACTCTTCTATACGTTTGAATGAATCACTTTTCTCTTCTTCACTCAATGCATCTGTTTTGTCTATATTTTCTTTAATTGTTTCTAAATGTTTTAAATTACTTGTACTCATATTTGCTCCTAGTATTGGTTAAATTCGCCATTAGCTATCTCTTGTTTAAGTTCATCCATTGCTTCTTGCATTGCTGCGATGATAAGTTCAGCAGATTTTCTATCATCATTCTCTGGGATATCCCAGTCAAATATTTTCATATTTGCTTTAAAAGCAAGGCGTACCTCTTTTTTAATTTCTGATTTCATTTTGTCTATTTCTTGTTCTTGTGGTGCCATTGACTCTCCTTGTATGATAGATATAGTTTACATCAAAAGTGTTAATTTATAGTTAATGTTTTAAAGTTTTTTTAGCAAGTTTAGCATATCCCCATGCTCCTAAAGTAAGTAGTGCATAAAGTATAAGAATAAAAAGCATCTGTTCAGGTTTGGTCTTATATTCATACCATAAAATAAGGATAGATCCTGTACTTGGTCCCAGTATAGCAATACTTGTAAAGAGTGTGGAAGAATTTGTTGCGTGCCGTATTTTGAAGTTGGCGATAGCCATGAGTAAAGATACCAGTAAAAAAGTAATACTTCCAAATTCTAAAATCAGTCTTAAGCCTCCCACCAAGATGAGCATAGATGCAGTAGCAGCCATTGCCATAATGGCATAAGAAGGAATCATATTTTTACGTTTACTTAAAATGTTAGGAAGATAATGGTCATCTGCGATACGTGCCATTTGACGTGAAGAACCAAACATCGTTCCACTAATAGCAGATGACGTGGCAAGTACAGCACCAATGATGACCAAGTTCCGACCCCAATTCCCCATGATATCTGCAGCGCCAGATGCTAAAGCATACTCTTGATTTTATATAAGATCATGCACGGGGATAGCTACTACTGAAGCCAAAGAAATGATAAAATAAATCAATGCTACCAGTATTAAAGCACTGTAAATAGCTCTTGGTATATTTTTATCTGGATTGTCCATTTCGTTGACTGCATTAATGACGAGTTGAAAGCCTTCATAGGATACAAATGTTACGGAAGCTACAATCAAAATATTGAGGGGTCTTGCGTGTTCAATATCCTGTATTAAAGTTTCTGAAAAAGTTTTAAAATCAGTCTCACCATAATAAATAAGCATCATGGATATAATAAATAAGATAAGCAATTTAATGTAAACCATAAGGTCTTCTATTTTTCCCATACCTTTCACACTCCAAAGATTGATAGCAGCAAAGACCCAAATGATTAAAATAGCAATGCCTTTACGTACAAATTCATTATGTGCATATTCTGAACCACTGATACCATAATAAGAAAAAGTATAGGCGTATAGTGCGAGAGTGGAAATATACCCAAAAATAGTATACCAACCTATGAAAGAAGCAGCCATATGTGAACTAGGGTAGGTACGTTTAAAAAAGGCATAGGTTGCACCTTCATCTTTATAGTATACACCTAATTTGACATAAGAGTAGGCGGCAAAAAGTGCTATAACACCTCCTAAAGCTATGGCAAAAGGAGCTAGAAATCCTACCATAGAAACAGAAATACCGAGTATCGTAAAGATACCTCCCCCTACCATGCCACCTACTGCGATAGCGATAAGCTCTTTAAGTCCTAGATTTTTGATTGTGGGTTTGGGCAAGGATTATGCCTTTTTATTTGTATGACATTTAAGTGAAGCAGCTTTAATAAAATGCAATTTATCAAGTATATGTCCAAATTCTGCATCTTCTTCTTTAAACTTCTTTCTGAGTTTTTCTCTTTTCTCTTCAAGTGCTTTGATTTGCTTTTCTATATCTTCCGGGTCTGCATGACAATCTCTTGCTGCTTCTGCTTCTTTTTCAAGTACCCAATCCATTGCTTTTTTTTATAAATTCAACCATTTGTTTTCCTTAGTTATAGTATCTCTTCAATATCTTGTGCCAATTCATCAGCTTTTGTCTTTTGATGACTTTTTGCATGTGCTAACACAGATCATAATGCACCTATAGTACTTATGACGATAAATACCCATGGCTAATTGTATCATAAGCATAATAATCTATCAGTGCAATAAAAAGTACAAAATAGACGATGAAAAGTGATATTTTACGTTTTAGTCTCATTATCAGTTTACCTATACCTTTAAAAATTATTTTTTTTCTTCAGGATGTTCGGCTTTCTCATCCATGGATTCTTCTTTTTTAGCAAATTTATCGGCAAATGATCCGACATCAAGAAAGAGTGCAAGTGCCACACCTATGACAACACCAATCAAAATATAAACTAATCCCATACTATATCCTTTGTATTTAATTTTTGATAATTTACTTATCATAGGTATAGTATAGAATAAATAACTCAACTTTCGCACATGAAACCC
>VCAW01000004.1 GCA_013607775.1 Campylobacterota bacterium
TTACACAAAAACAGATGGCAAAAATCTCTCTTTTACATTCACTTTTACTTCTTGGGGGGACGATTATTGCTGCTACAGTTTTTGCTTTTTTATCCCAAGAGGTACCACTGTTTATCTTGACTTTAATGGTCTTATCTAGTATTATTATATTTATTAGTTTGGTCTATATGTATCCATCTATCCGTATAAGTAAAAAGATTTCATTCAATCTTTATTTGGCATTTTCTATTGCCTTACAAGGGGTAATGCTAGGTATTATCGTAATCTATCAAAGTGATACCTATACATGGTCACTCTTTTGTTTAAGTATAAGTATTTATATACTCAGTTGGCTTATAGGGTATGTAACACCCGGTGCTTCAGGGGGTTTAGGTGTACGTGAAGGTGCATTTATTGCAATTACCAGTTATATGCATTTTGACATCCATGCAGATATTGTTATATTTGCTGTGCTCCTCGTAAGACTCATCAATATTCTTGTAGATATACTTATGTATTTTTCTACATTTGCGCTTGAAAACAAGATTAAAGAATTATAACTATAATAGGTGTTAAATACTACCAATGAATGTATAGCAAAAGGGGTCTTAAAATTTGAACTATCGTATCGAAGAACTTGCGTATAAAGAGAATATCTTAAGTACATCTCCCATTACAAAAATACGTAATACAGATAAGCAAACTGCTATCATTGTACATGTTTTCTATCTGGATGTCTGGCATGAGATAGTTAGTTATTTAGAGACACTGAACTTAGAATATGACCTGTATATTACCCTCTCTGAGACTATAGCAGACATACATATTGTTGATATAATGCAACAGTTTCCTGATGCACATCTATACAGAGTAGAAAATAGAGGTCGTGATGTCTTACCTTTTTTACAAATACTCAACCTTATAGGTGAAGCAAACTATAGCTATCTTTGTAAACTCCATACCAAGAAATCTGTAGAGATAGACAACGGGGATGCTTGGCGTAAACTCCTCTATTATGACCTTATTGGCTCTGAAGAGATTGTTCAAGATACCCTCCACAGATTTCAAGAAAACAGTGCACTCGGCATTATTTCTGGGAAAAACCTCATTCTTGATGGTATGAAATTTGATTTGGGTAACAGTGAAAAAGTCAAACACCTAGCACAACTTACACATATCCCTTTTGTGGCAAACTACCACTTTGCCGCAGGGACAATGTTTTGGATGCGATTGAGCCTTCTGTCACCTCTACTCCCAGTAATTAAAGGTGATCATCTCGTATTTGAAGAGGAGTTTGGTCAAACTGACCATACACTTGCACATGCGATGGAACGTTTTTTTGGTCTTCTGTGTGAGTCTCAAGGATATACACTCGAAGAGAGTCATACCAACTATACCAAACTTGATGCAAAAACCTTAGATGACTTAGCCATACTGGCCTTTACACAACGCTTCAAGTATGATATGCTTATTCACAGTAAAAATCTTCATATTCATGAAAAAGATGAGATGCTCCATACACTGCTTACCTCAAAAAGCTATAGATTCACCAAACCATTTAGACACATGGAGTTCCTTTTTAAAACACTTCTACACTTTAAACTGGCAAAAATAAACTCCCATGGAACCAATGAACATAAACTTGCTATGGCAATCAAAAGACGTATACCAGAGCGACTTTTCCTTGCTGTTAAAAGTATCATTAAAAGAAAAACCCTTCGTACCAAACAGGATGCTTTTTGGGATGTGCCACTTACAGATATCTCAAAAGATAAAGGTAAAAATATTCTTATCATTGCAGAACTCTCAATCCCACAGTGTAAAAAATACCGTGTAGATCAAAAAGTAGAGATGTTTTCATTGCTTGGTTATCGTGCAGAAGTTATCTCTTGGACAGAATATCAAAAGGCTAGAAATCTTTTACAACTCTCCTCTTTGGTATTTTTCTATCGTGTACCGGCAGAAGAGAGTGTACTACACTTAGTAGATGAAGCAAAAAGACTAGGTCTTACCACACTCTTTGATGTAGATGACCTCATCTTTGATGAAGCCCTATTAAAAACCAACATCAATATACAAAACCTACCGCCAAAAATACAGGCACAGGTCTTTTCTGGAGCAAAAACCTATAGAAAAGCGATGTCATCCATGGACTATTGTAGTGCCAGCACAACAGTTTTAGCTGAATATATGCACAAACATACAGGTCATGAAACTTTTATCATCCCTAATGCGCTGGATGGGGAGTTGTTACAGGCATCCAAACTTGAAAAAATTGAGAAATATACTTCTACCATTAAAATCGTTTATGGCAGCGGTACCTCGACACATGATGTAGACTTTCAAGAGGTCTCAGCTGCACTTGAAGAGATATTAGCCAAATATCCACATGTACACCTCATCATCCATGGTACTTTGACATTACCAGAGAATTTCAAAACATTTACAGGACAAATCCACACCATCCCTTTTATGAAAGCTTCAGAATATTATACGGCATTGAACAGTTATGATATTAACATTGCACCACTAGAGCCAAGTATTTTCAATGATGCAAAAAGTAATATAAAATATTTGGAAGCTTCTGTCGTTCGTATGCCTACCATCGCTTCGGGTGTAGCAGAGTATAAAGCTATTATTGAAGAGGGAGTCAATGGTTTCATCGCAACCAATAAAGAAGAGTGGGTTGCAGCCTTTGAAAAACTCATTCAGGATGAGACATTACGTAAAGCTATGGGTGAAGCAGCCTATGATACCGTAATGAAAGGGTACAAACCCAATGTGATTGCAAAAAATTATGTAGAGCCTGTCTTAGAAAAGTTCATACTGCAAAAAAATACCGATGTACGAAAAGTACTAATGGCAAATGTACTCTTTCATCCTACAAGTTTTGGTGGAGCTACGATTGTAGTAGGGGAACTTGCCAAACAAATCAATGCTGAGAAAGACTTTGATGTGACTATAGTGACTGCATTTTTTGATGTGAACAATCATCTCTATGAAGAGTGTGACATTGTACGTTATGAAGCACATGGGCTTCCTGTTATTCTTATTCGTTTACCTGAGCCTATGCTCTCTACTCTGGAATACCATAACACTAAAATGGAAGACGTGTTTACAGATATATTACAATCAACACAGCCTGACATCGTACATTTTCACGCTATACAGCAACTCTCTGCTTCATTGGCAAATGCTTGTAAAAAATTGCATATTCCACATATTATCACTCTGCATGACATGTGGTGGGTCTGCGAAAAGCAGTTTATGATCATGCCAAATGGAAAATACTGTCACCAAACAAAAATTGATACAAGTTTTTGTCAAGCCAACTGCAACTATAAAGATGATAAATTTACCACTGAGCGCACGCAATACCTCAAAACTATTTTAGAAAATGCAGATATGCTGTTAACCCCTTCATTATTCCAAAAAGAGATGTATGCCTACAACATACAAAACAAAGAAAAACTGCATGTCAACAAAAATGGTATCCTCTTCCCTGCAGAAAGCTATGTAAAAAAGAGCAATGAGCAAGTACGTTTTGCTTTTGTTGGTGGTAATGCTGACCATAAAGGGTATGCCTTCATTAAACAAATCTTTGAGTCCATAGAAGAGACGCATTATGAATTGGTTATTGTGGATATTAACCGTAAACTTGGCTATGATTCTATGTTTGATTCAGACTGGAATATTAAAGGAACACTGACTATTGTTGATGGCTATACAAATACCCAAGAGGGGCTAGATAACTTTTTCAGCACTGTTGATGTCCTTCTCTTCCCTTCTCAATGTAAAGAGAGTTTTGGACTTACTGTACGTGAAGCATTGGTGCGAGATGTATGGGTGATGAGTACGAATTCCGGTGGTGTTGAAGAAGATATCGTTGAGGGCGAGAATGGTAATATCATTGATATGCAAGACAATATAGCCTTTAAAGATACTATTGAACGATATATCAACACTTTTAATCCAGAGAACACCTATGAAAATACGCACAAAAATGAGATACGTACCTATGATACACAAGCCAAAGAGCTTATAGCGTACTACCAAGATATTTTGGACAAAAGATGAATCGCGCCCTTGTCTTTGCCCATTACGATAAAGATAATCTTGTAGCACCTTATGTATTGGTTTATCTTCAAGCATTGCAGAGTGTAGCCTCTACTATTATTTTTGTGAGTACATCAAAACTCAGTGATGAAACAAAAGAGACACTACATCCATACTGTAATAAAGTAGTCCTTCGCGACAATGAAGGTTATGACTTTATGAGTTACAAGCTTGGATTATCTTATATAGATTCCTCACAATATGATGAAGTCATACTCTGTAATGACAGTGTCTATGGACCCTTTTATCCCTTAGGTGATCTATTTTCTACGATGCAAACAAAACATATGGATATGTGGGGCATGACCGATAACTACGAACTTAGTTATCATCTACAAAGCTATTTTCTTGTTTTTAGACAAATTCTGCTGCAAAGTGATGCATTTAAAACTTTTTGGGATACCGTGCATATACTCTCAAATAAGGAGCAGGTGATTGAAGCCTATGAGATAGGCTTGAGCAAACACCTTGTAAAACATGGCTTTCAACTAGATGCCTATAGCAAAGTCAAAGTTTCGCTCAAAGAAAAAATTGTATTACAACTACGCACTCTAACGTTAGAAAAAATCAAACGAAAGTTAACTTCTCTAATAAAACCAACACATACACCATCAACTGTGGGACATGTAAATCCTACGCTTACCCTATGGAAAGCACTGATAATTGATGCAAAAATACCTTTTATTAAAAGAGAGCTTTTGCGAGACAATCCAAAAGATGTCAATATTGATGATGTTTATGAAACGATTCAAAGTATTTCAGAGTATGATGTTTCTCTTATCCAACAAGATTTAGCACGCATTGGCAAGGTGTTATAGATGTCTATCTCTGTCTGTATAGCAACCTATAATGGAGAAAAGTATATTTATGAACAGATTGACTCCATACTGCCTCAACTTGGTAAAGAAGATGAAATAGTCATCTCTGATGACAGTTCAACTGACAAAACCATAGAGATTATAGAATCTTTCAAGGACGATAGAATCATACTTTTAAAAGAGCAGACATTTCATTCTCATGTATATAATTTTGAAAATGCACTCAAACATGCAAAAGGTGACACAATTTTTTTAGCAGACCAAGATGATGTATGGCTACCACACAAAGTAAGTCATATGCTTACACTGCTTCATGACTATGACCTTGTACTCAGTGATGCAAAGATGGTAGATGAAGCAAAAAATCCACTTCATGATTCATTTTTTGCATTTCATCACTCTAAAAGAGGGTTTTTCAAAAACCTATACCAAAACTCCTACCTTGGATGCTGTATGGCATTTAAGAGAAACCTTTTGGACATTGCCTTGCCTTTTCCTAAACATATCAACATGCATGACTGGTGGATAGGAATGAATGCAGAACTCTACAGTAGTATAGTTTTTACCAAAGAGCCTCTCGTTTTATACCGAAGACATGAAGATACGCTGACACCAGTAGATAGACAATCTACCAATAGTTTTTGGCAAAAAATAGGATTTAGAGTCGCTATGCTAAGAGGATTAACTCTACGATATTTGCAACGCCTCTTCTCAAAGGAAAAAAGATGAAGGTTATTACTCTCTCACAAAAAGAGCTAAGAGGTGAAGCATTTGCACTTTGTAGCACCATTCGAGAAGATAATTTTACCCCTGACATTATCCTTGGGATTGCCACTGGTGGTATCTACATCAGTCAGCCGATTAAAGCGTGTTTTGAAGAAAAGTCATGGGATGGCTTTTATGCAGAAATTAAACTCTCACGTCATTCCACAAAGATTAAAAAAAGTACCAACATCAAGTCGATTCTTCAAAGACTACCTTACGCTATATTAAACCTTCTTCGTATGCTTGAAGTAAACCTTTTTGAAAAAATGAAATCAAAAACATACAACCCCAATAAAGAATCTAGAGTGCATCTCTCAAAAAAACTCCAAGAAGAGATAAAAGATGCCAAGTCAATACTTCTGGTCGATGATGCTATTGATACAGGTGCAACTATCCTTGCAATAAAAAATGTAATAAAATCATTAAACCCACATATCACCATCAAAGTTGCTGTACTTACTGTTACACATAAAGATCCATATATAGAACCTGACTATACAAATTACAAGAGAGCACTTCTGCGCTGTCCATGGGCAGAAGATTATAAAGGAGAAGATAAAATTGGATAAGACACTTCTCATCATAGACCTAGATGGTACTTTTGTCTCTGTCAATACCTTTCATAAATGGATGAAGTTTTTATTTCTAGAAGAGTTAAAAAGATTTCATTTTATATCTATAGTCAAGATACTCTACACCATCTTTCTTCGACTGATTAAAAAAATTACACATAAACAGATGAAGTTTACTGTTTTAAAAATTTCAGAAAAAAATATCAATAAAAAACAAATTGCTCGTTTTGTTGATACTTTAGATACATATGTAAACCAAACCATTCTTAAGAACCTACACCATACAGACAATAGAACACTGTTAGCTACAGCTGCACCCCTTCTCTATGCTGAAGCTATCAAAGATAAGTATCAATTTGATGATGTCATTGCTACCCCATATACCACTGTAAGAGTGTGGAAAGAGAATATTAAAGAAGAGAAAAAGAACGCTTATCTTAAGTTTCTCCAAACCCATGCTCTACACCCTTCAAAAGTCATACTCTATACCGATCATCATGATGATTTTCCTCTTATGGCTATAAATGATTTTACCTATCTTGTACAACCTTCAGAGAGAACCATCATGGCAGCACGTGAATCTAATATTCCATTTGAAGTGATGTGATAAATCATGCAAAGCACTATAGTGGAAGGAAATACCAATGAGATAATAGAGTGGGAATACCATTCTACTCAGCACTATGATGACCCTTTTAATGCTTTAGAGCTAGATATACATATTACATCATCTAGCGGCAAACAATGGATAGTTCCCACATTTTGGAAGGGGGAACAGACTTGGGTTGCACGCTTTCTTGGCAAAGAGGCTGGCATCTATTCTATAGTTACCCACTGTAGTGACACAAACAATCTTTCTTTGCATCACAAAGAAGACAAACTTATCATCCATGCAAGCTCTAGCATAGCAACATCTCTTTCCCTTCATATCTCTGATGATAAGAGCTACCTAGAAACCCAAGAAGGAAAACCTTTTTTTTGGCTGGCAGATACATGGTGGATGGGTCTAAGTGAGCGTCTTAGCTATCCTAAAGATTTTCATAGACTCACAAAAGATAGAAAAGAAAAAGGATTCTCCGTTATACAATTGGTAATTGGACTCTTCCCTGATATGGATGATTTTGACATACGTGCACGTAATTAATCAGGACTCGTCTGGGAAGAGAATCATACGCATATCAACCCAAAATACTTTGACAAAGCAGAGGAACGTATCAAACATCTTAGTGATGAAGGACTACTTCCATGTATTTTAGGTGCGTGGGGATACTATATTCATTCTCTAGGGCTAAAGAAGATGAAACAGCACTGGCGTTATATTATTGCTCGCTGGGGTGTCTATCCTACTGTATGGTGTATTGCAGGGGAAGGGGCAATGCCCTACTATTTGAGTACCAATGGTTCCAAAGACAGAGACAAGCAGATAAAAGATTGGACAAGCATTGGCAGATACATTAAAAAGATTGACCCCTTTGAACATCTAGTTACTATCCACCCCACAGATAATGGTCGTTTACAAGTTTCTGATGCTTCACTGCTTGATTTTAATATGCTTCAAGCAGGACACAGTGGTTACCCTAGCGTAGAAAATGCCATGAAGTTCATAGATGAAGATAGACAGATAGAACCCAAAATACCTGTTATCATGAGTGAAGTCAATTACGAAGGTATTATGCATGATACCAGTGCTGAAGTACAAAGACTCACCTTTTGGACTTCTATGCTTACAGGTGCATCCGGATTCTCTTATGGGGCTAATGGTGTATGGCAGGTCAATACAGAGACAAAACCTTTTGGAGCTTCACCACATGGAGGGACATGGGGCAATACACCTTGGAACGAAGCGATGGACTATTTGGGTTCAAAACATTTAGGTTTAGCCAAACAACTTCTGGAACAATACGAATGGTGGAAAATAAAACCAAATCAAAAATGGATGAGTCCAGAGCATGCACCCTATGACTATAAAGCCCCTCGTATTTCAGGCATTCCCTCACTATTGCGTATTATCTACTTTTATGGCCCCATACATCCTTGGAGTGAACCAAAGTATTACCTTGAAGCGATAGAAGAAGATATAAGCTACAAAGCCACCTTTTGGGATCCAAGAACGGCACAAGCTTATCCTCTTGGGTTAGTAAAAGCCGATAAAGAAAATCGATGGAAAATACCTGTACTTCCAACATTTGATGACTGGATACTGCTGTTAGAAGCTACCAATGAACAGTTACCATTTGCACCTTTTGAAAAGCCAATACCGGGCTATAAAAAAAATATGCTGACACTCAAAAAGATACTACGCAAAATAAAACGAAAACTTATTTAAATTTTGGAAACTATCTCTTTCCAGACATCCAAAGCTAAACTCTCAGGAAGTTCGACATCATCAAAAGTGATTTTCTCCCCCTCTTTTACTCCATTCTTCAATGTAGCACTGGAGAGCAATCCTATAGGTACATGGTTTAGATTATCTGCTATCTCTACAGCGATACCCCTTACATCAAAACTACCTATAGCTTTTTTGATGGTGTCCCCAGGTTTTAAATCGTGTTTTGCTACTGCCGCTACAGAGAATTTAGGGTGTTCTCCATTATTTAAAAGTACCCCTCCACCATTGAGTACACGTTTGATTGTCTTGATAATCTCAAGGTGACAGAGGTGATAGGTACGCTCAAGTACATAATATGGTCCCTCGCCAAGTTTATAATAACGCAGAGCATCTTGTTGGTCTTCATCATGCTCCACTACTAAAAATACACCTGCAGGTAATTTAGCAGAGAGTAGATAATCACTCACTGGGTAGCCCAACTCTTTAGCCTTGTTTGCTAAGATAGTACCACCCTCAAGCATATCATCACTCTCTAATTTGACTAACCCTTCTTGAATAATACCTGCACCCAGACCATTGGCTACAAGTACCTGTTCTATCTCTACTTTGGTACCATCGGTAAAGGAGGTAACCATCTCTAGACTGAGGTTAGAACGTGCTCCCCAGTACTCCATATCTTCTTTCGTTGGATTTTCATTTAGAAAACCTTTAATATTGGCATACACAACGGGTTTAAAGCCCATAGCAAGCGCTTCTTTATGCAAAATAGCCTGCACACCTGGCTGATCCCTTCTGCTTCAGTCACCAAGCCTTTATCGACAAAGTAGGATCCTGTAGTCACATGAAATTCAGAGTTCATGGTTACCACAGGAATGTCAAACTTAAGAATATGGTCAATGCTCTCTGTAGCATAAATAGCATCCCCACTACACTCAACAATCAAGTCACTGCTTTCAATCAGTTTATCTAAAGAGTTTGTTAATTTATCGGGAGAGATAAAATCATCTCTTTTAGATACTGTTGTACGTGTCAAAACATAACTCAATTCATATTCTGGATGCTGTAAAAGTAGTTTTGCCAAACCTCCACCAATAAAACCAGAACCTATAATTCCTATCTTAAATCGCTTCACCTCTTCAATGTCCAATAACGAAATACATGATTTAAGTGAGTCTCTCCAATAGGGAATATTAAGTTGATACTCATTTTTGATCTTCTCTTTATTTAACACACTATAAGATGGTCTTTTAGCTGGCGTAGGATACTCTTTTGTGCTGATAGGATTAACTTTACAGTCAACTTGCGCAATCTCAAAAATGGCTTGTGCAAAGTCATACCAAGAACAGTTACCTTCGTTACTATAGTGGTAAATTTCTACCTCTTCACTCTCATGCTCACTCTCAATCATAGTCAAGATTGCCCGTGCTAAATCTCTTGCATAGGTAGGTGTTCCTATCTGGTCACAGACCACATTGATTTCATCTTTTTGTGCACCAACTCTCAACATCGTTTTTACAAAGTTTTGTCCTGTCGTGCTATATACCCATGACGTACGTATAATAATGGCACCTTTAGGATGGATAGAGAGTATGGCTTCTTCACCTGCACGTTTCGATTTGGCATAAATCCCCTGAGGATTAATGCTATCTGTCTCAATCAATGGCGTATGGCTCGTCCCATCAAAAACATAATCTGTAGAGATATGAATAAGTTGTATACCGTATTGTTTAGAGATTTCTGCCAAGTTCTCTACAGCTTCCTTATTGACTTTATAGGCAAGAGCTTCATCATCTTCTGCTGTATCTACAGCTGTATAGGCTGCAGTATTAACAATAATATTGATTTGATTTTCTTTTACAAATGTTTCAAGACTCTCTTTATCACTAATATCTAAAGTCTCCCTGTTTGTAAAATAAAAATGATGTGTATCATCTGTACGTTTTGTATTTTCAAGTAAGGCTTGGAAGGCTTGTCCCACTTGTCCATTTACACCGGTAATAAGTATATTTTTAGGCATATAAATTTTCTCCATAGTCAAATAAATCGGCATCTTTTAAAAGTGGCTGTTTGATATCTTTGTCCGAAAGTTTTAACTCTGATACATCCATCCCCCAGTCTATACCAATGGCACTATCACTAAACAATACCCCTCTGTCATTTTCCGGTGAATAGTAATTGTCAACCTTGTAAGCAAATACTGTATCGTCTTCAAGTACAACAAAACCATGTGCAAAACCACGGGGTACAAAAAGTTGTCGCTTATTTTCTGCGCTTAACTCTACAGCTACATGTTGTCCAAAGGTAGGACTCCCCTTACGTATATCTACTGCCACATCAAGTACACTTCCTTGTATCACACGTACCAACTTCGTCTGTGAAGCAGGAGAAAGTTGATAATGTAAACCTCGCAATACACCTCTTGAACTCTTAGACTCATTGTCTTGACAAAAGTTCACTGTAAAACCTAAAAAATCTTCTAGTTTGTCTTGTCTGAATGTCTCTACAAAATATCCTCTATCATCTCCATGTACCTTTGGGTCTATAATAATAACATCTTCGATTTCAGTTCTTGTAAATTGCATGTTGTCTCCTTTTACTTTTCTTGTTTATCAATAAATCTACCAATCGCTTCTGCACTCAGTTTACTACCTTTTTCATTTAAGTGTGACCTGTCAGCAAAATATCTGTCATCCAATGGCAATGTTTTGTATAAGCTCAACACTTTTCCATGATTCTTTGTCACTATCTTAGTAATTCTATGCAGAAACATCTTTAACTCGGCAGGAATATGTTTGTATTTTTTAATCAGTTCCTGACGGTAAGGCTGCTGCACCATATAAAACTTAATACCTTTTTTATACGCATCTTTACTAATACGATCAAGTGCTTCAAATGCTTTGGCTACATAGAGTGAGCCATGTGGATTATTCCATCGTTTTGCATTGAAAGGATTGTTGTAGGTATCTTTTTCAAAAATATGTAAAGGTACGCTACCTGTATGATCAAACCCTAAATAGGTAAATTTATTACTTTGCATATGTTCTTTGTGCCATTTTTGTTTTCTCTTTTCAAGAAATGCTATATTTTTTGCAGCATCTGCAAGAAATTTAGCCTCAGCTACAGGTGTAAATTTATGGGCGATATATTTGCTAATCCATTTAGGATGATAATCACGAAATGAACTTGCATGTTGAAAATCAGAAAACTGCGCTGAATAGATAATACGCTTTAAATTTGGGAAAGCATCCTCTAGCATAAGCAGTTGTTCAACCTGTACAGGACTTGCTTCAAAAACAGATAAGTTCAGCACATAATTGCAAACCTTTGATGTTTTTTCCAAATAAGCACCTTGCACATCATTCAAGCCTATGGATGAACCTACAACAATAGTGTCTATTTTATTGACATCAATATGTTCACGAATGAATTTTATCTTGGCATCAAAAGAGATACGGTTTGTAAAAGGAAGTGGATATGTTTTAGAAAAATAGTAGGCATAGCCCATTGTACTTGTAAGAATAATAGCAAGTATCAAAAAAAGTATTTGTAAATATCTCTTATGTTGTAGCATCTCTTCTCCTTTTAAAAATTAAAATAGATAAATTCACTTTTTCTATAAAGCATAAAGATAGATAGAAAAAACAATACAGTCAATGTCATATAAAAGAAATTTGTTTTAAACTTCTTTTGCCACTCCATAGAGTTGGGTAGGAATAGTACAATAACCAAGCCTGCAAATAAGGAAAGTCCCATATAACTTTCGTGTTGATAGAGTCTTGACCAGTGACCAAATACCACACCCCACTCTTTCATGCCATCAAAATACGTACTCAGTGATGCTGGAAAGACTAAAGCCCCAGTAAACATACCTTTGAGTACTTTCATCACTGCATCAAAGTTAAGGGCACGGAAGAATACCCACGCAATATTTATAAAATTAAAGGTAATAAACCATGCGAGCAATGTCGGCATAGTCATACCAAGCTTTTTCCAAATACGATGTATCACAAGAGCTAGACCATGAAGCATACCCCAAAAAACAAACGTCCATCCTGCCCCAAGCCAAATACCCCCTAAAAGGAATGTCGTAAAGAGGTTCGCATAGGTTCTAACTCCACCTTTGCGGTTCCCCCCCTAGAGGGATATAGATATAATCCTTTAAAAACCTAGAAAGTGTAATATGCCATCGTCTCCAAAAGTCTTGAATGCTTGTTGCTTTATAAGGAGAGAAAAAGTTCATAGGTATTTTAATATTAAAGAGTAAAGCAACCCCGATAGCCATATCCGTATAACCAGAAAAATCAAAATAGAGTTGAAAAGTATAAGAGAGTGATGTTGCCCAGGCTTCGAGCATATTGAGTGATTTTGCAACATCAAACCCTTGTGTTGCCCATACCGCAAAGGTATCTGCAATGATTACTTTTTTAAATAAGCCAAGAGAGAAGATAAAAAGTCCCAAAGCAATGTTGTAATAATTTTTTACCTTATTTTTCAATCTAGCAAATTGTGGCATCATCTCTGCATGATGCACAATAGGTCCCGCAATAAGTTGTGGAAAGAAGGTTACAAATACAGCATAATTTAAAAAGTCATACTCTTTTGTCTCTTCTCTATAACTGTCTACCAAATAGGAAATCTGTTGAAAGGTATAAAAACTAATTGCAAGAGGCAGTGCAAGATGCCATAAAGCGATATCTGCATGAAAGGCTCTATTGATATTTAAAATAAAGAAGTCCATATATTTAAAATAACCCAAAAGTCCAAGGTTAAACACGATACCTATGGTTAAAAGTTTTTTAGCAGAGTATCCTCTCTCCTTTTTTGTATGAGAAGCCAGTTCTCTACCCACTGTGTAGTTTATAAGCATAGAGACTAAAATAAGAGGAAGGTATGCTGTATTCCACCATGCATAAAAGAAGAGAGAAGCAAAAACTAAAAAAGCTTTAGAAGCTTCTATCAAATGCTTTTTATTCAGATAAAAATAGATAAAAAATGTAAAAGGCAAGAAGAAGAATATAAATTCATACGAGTTAAATAACAACTAAATATCCTTCATATTTTTTAGATTTGATTATATCGAATCTTCAGTGAAAGGCGTATTAATCTTTTCTTCTATCAAATATCTCATCTTCTATCTGCTTTAAAATATACTGTGCACCTTCATGGGTTAAATGCCCATTATCAAAATTCATAGGAGTTCCATCTTTTGTTACAGATTGACATCCATGTTTTGTACACTCAATATTTAATGTTGATATATAGCATACATCATCGATATTTACATAACTTTGTATCGCTTTATCAAACAATAAAAGATTATTGTAGGCACTTGCTGTTTTATAAATCTGGGAACTCTCTTCATTCTCTTTTAAATTTACCAATAGACGTGGTAATGATTGTTTATACTCTAAAGAAGGACCTAGGACTATTAACTTATCTGTATGTTTAAGTAATATTTTTAAGGAATTTTGAAAGTTGTCCTTCCTTACTATTCTCCAATTTGCCGATAAAATAATACGGTTAAAATGTTTACCATTAAGAAATGATCCATAGGCCCATGTATTAAGTCCTGTACATCGCTTTGCACCTTTAGATAACACCAAAGGCATACATCCTGATGCTGTTACTTGTGTAAGTGTTTCATCATCTTTTATCATTTACACCAATGCACTGTAATAGTGTGCTGCATGACTATCTCCCAAGAGAAGATAATTTTTTTTACCTTCTTTGTAGGTTATACACAACTCTTTGTCATAAAATTTCACATCATTAAATTTACTGGTTAAAAAGCATTTTCCTGCTCTAAATTCATCTGTATTAAACTTTAAATACTGTGCTGCTTTTTCTTGATAACGCAATGTTTTAGAGGGAAAATATTTAAGTGGGCTAGTCGGTTAACTCCTCCTCTGTTATAATATGGTATGAATTCATCAAATAACAAGAAACAAGACAAAGTTTTAATTGCTGGCAAAGATTATCCACAAACATATAGAGAATTTGTTGAGATGTTTCCAG
>VCAW01000014.1 GCA_013607775.1 Campylobacterota bacterium
TTTGGAATAAGAAAGTTGAATTAGGTGGTTCTATTTATGGGGAGCATTATAGTACATTGAGAGGGTCATGACGACGTGTCTGGTCGATGCCTTTAAGTTTCGCATCAACCAAAGCACAGGTAATGCCCCACTCTTCATTTTTTCCTAAAAGTTTTTCAGGGTCTTTCAGTACAAAGGCAAGCCCTATCACAGTAGCGATAGAAGAGAGGGTAATGTAACGCTTCTCAAAGTTCAGACGTATCTTCACTTCTCCCTCTTCATCTTTAAACACCACACCCTCAGACTGTATTGACCCCGCATCAGAGCCTGCTTCAGGTTCAGTGAGAGCAAAACAAGGGATGTCACTACCATCTGCAAGTCTAGGTAAGTAGTGTTCTTTTTGTGCCTCTGTTCCATAATGTAGTAACAGTTCTGCAGGTCCTATTGAGTTAGGCACCATCACGGTAATAGCAAGCACTTGTGAGTGAGAAGCGAGTTTTTCTATGACACAGGAGTGTCCATAGGCAGAAAACCCAAGCCCACCATCTTCTTTGGGGATAATCATCCCTAAGAACTTCTTCTCTTTAAGGTACTTCCATACCTCTTTTGGTAAGTCTCTACTCTCAAAGACTTCCCAGTCAGAAGTCATGGCACACACTTCGTTTACCTCGTTGTCTATGAAGTCGTGTTCCTCTTGGCTGAGTGTCGGGTATGGGTTTGCAAAGATTTTCTTGAAGTCAGGATTCCCAGAAAAAAGCTCCCCCTCTACCCACACATCTCCAGCTCTTAATGCTGTTTTTTCGGTATCCGATATCTTAGGAAGTAAGCCGTTTTTTTCTATGAATTAAACAGATTATTGGTGATGAGCTTGACACGTATCTCTCTAAACAAAAACACCACAGCCAGTGCCACAACCACCACCCACCAAAGCACCCCTGCCCCAGTACCCAGTAACAAAACACCCAAAGCCACAAACCAAGCCCACAAAGGTGCAGCAAAAAATGCCAAAGCTAAAGAAACGATAAGTATAGAGAGTAAAAGAGCCATCATATCCTCCTAGAAGTTATTATATTTTATGATAGCTTTTTGGGTGTGGGGTTGGTGTGGAGTATTGAGAAGATACACTATCCTCTATAACTAGACATCCAGGTTTTTAGCCCTTTAAGGGGATACGATGCCTTTCACCCAAAAGGTCTCAGTGTAACTGTACTCCATATTTTAATTTAGAACAATCTTTGTTCTTCCAATCTTTGCTCATTTTCCTCTTGATATTTTACATACTTGCGTATCTTCTCTTTTTCCATGAGCATTTCATAGAGAAGAGCATCGTCTCAGGTATGGTGCAAAATATCATAGACTTTGGAGCCTTTGTAGACATTGGACTCAAAAATGATGGGATGATACATATTTCTCAAATGAGTCATAAAAGGATTAAGCATCATTGGGAGGTATTAAGTGTGAATCAGTATTTAGCTCGTGTAGAAGTGATACAGATAGACAGAGGGAAGGGTAAGGTGAGATTGAGTATTAAGGATGTGTAAAAAATATGTCAATCTGTCATATTTATATTGCTTCGTACTTTTTTTAGATATGATTATACTAATTAACATCTAGGAAGTACCATGTCTACAGAAAACAGTATAAAATGTCCAAATTGTGGCACCAAAATAGATATAGATGAAATTTTTTACCACCAAATAGAAGAGAAATTTAAACAGCAGAACTTGGCAGAGCAAAAAAAATTGCGTGATGAAGTAGAAACCAAACGGGAAGAGTACAAAAAAGCTTTTGATGATTTAAAAGCTAAAGAACTTTTTATGCAGGAACAAAAAGAGAAGTTTGATGAGGAACTGCGTAAAGCTACCAAAGTACAGTTACGCATAGAACGTGTTAAACTTCAAGATGAGCTTAAAAAAGAGTTGCTAGAAGAACAGAGTACTTCTATGGCATTACTGCAAAAAGAGCTTGAAGAGAAGTCTAACAAACTCAAAGAGCTTCATGAAGCCACAGCCAAAATAGCACAGCTTGAACGTGAAAAAGAAGAACTAGCAACCAAAGCCAAGGCTGAGGCAGAATTGGCACTAAATCAAAAACTTTCCCAAGAGAAACTCAAAACAAAAAAGTCTTTAGATGAGGCTACAGCACTTAAATTTAAAGAGATAGAAGAGGCAAATAACCTAAAGCTCAAAGAGCGAGAAGAGCAGATGGAACAGCTCAAGCGTTCTTTGGAAGATGCCAAACGAAAAGCAGACCAGAGTTCTATGCAAGTGCAGGGTGAAGCCTTGGAGCTTGCCATAGAGTCTTGGCTAAGTAACCAGTTTCCATTTGACACGGTGGATGAAGTTAAAAAAGGTGCCTTTGGTGCAGACTGTGTACAGACCATCCACACCAGAGAGCTACAAAACTGTGGGGTCATCTGTTATGAGTCCAAGAACACGAAAGCTTGGTCTGATGGCTGGATAACCAAGCTCAAACAAGACATGCTTAAAGTGGGTGCAGACTTGGGTGTATTAGTCACCTCAATCTACCCTAACGACATGGACAGAATGGGTTTTGTAGATGGCATCTGGGTTTGTAGCCTCGATGAGTTTAAGGGCTCTGCTTCACTCCTACGTGAAAGCCTCATAAAAGTACACAAAAGTGTAGGAAAAGAGGAAAATAGAGGTGACAAGATGGCACTGCTATACCACTACCTCACGGGCAATGAATTTGGCATGCAGATGAAGTACATAGTAGATGGTTTAATGACTATGCAAACAGAACTAGACAAAGAAAAACGCTCCCTCATGGCAAGCTGGAAACGCCGCCAGAAGCTCATAGACGGCGTACTTCAAAACACTACAGAGATGTATGGTTCGCTCCAAGGCATCGCAGGGGCTGGTGCGTTTGAGCATATAGAAGCTTTGGAGTTGGAAGCTCCTGAGGATGAGGAAGAATAGTATATATTAAGTATATATGCACAAGTTCAAAGAGGAGATATTTTTGAAAAATATCATCCCTAGTCGTAAGTATCATAAAAATATACGAAGGAGTAGACCATGTACACAAAAGAAGAGTTAGAGATAGTAGATTACATCGAAAATGAAAATCCAAAGTCTGTACCTGATGTGAAGTCTAAAATGCAACAGATAAAGTCTGCTGTGACAAATAAGTATACCAAACGAAAAGCTATCAATGTGAAGGTACTAGAGAGTGACCTCGAAAAGCTCAAAGCCAGAGCGTTAGAAGAAGGTATGCCGTATCAAACACTTTTAAATTCGGTACTTCATAAGTATATTACGGGGCAATTGATTGATAAGGGAAGGATAGCTTAGTGGATGTTAGACGCCTGACCTAATGTAGAGGGTATTGTAGTTATTCGTGTAGCCTCTCTCTGTCTGTGTGCCAAATAAGCTTTAGTGGTGGTGTGCGGTTATGTATAGCCATCTTGAGAACATTATTTACTAAGGGTGTCTCCATATTGTCATCCATAGAGAGAACGTTTAAAATTCCGTATCAGCCACATTTAGTAACATAAAGCTACACCTCTAAATATTTATCTAATCTCCCTTCAAAGAAGATAGCCAGTTGCGAAATAGTCAATGACCAATTCCAGACTGGCATAGTCCATTTTTTTGAAGCATTTTGAATACCCATATAAAGTAACTTCATCAAGCTATTTTCATTAGGGAAAGCTCCTTTGGTTTTGGTCAGTTTTCTAAACTGGCGGTGTACAGATTCGATGATGTTGGTGGTATAGATTATCTTTCTGATTTCAGCTGGGTACTTAAAATAATAAGAGAGATTCTCCCACTTACTTCGCCATGACTGAATAACAATAGGATACATAGCACCCCATTTTTCTTCTAGTCTGTCAAGTTCATCTTCTGCAACTTCTTTTGAGATTGCTTTATACACTAGCTTTAAATCTTTCATAAACTCTTTTTGGTTTTTAGAAGCCACATACTTAAGTGAATTACGTATCTGATGTACTATACATAGTTGTACTTCAGTCTTTGGAAAGATACTATTAATTGCCTGAGGAAAGCCAGTGAGTCCATCCACCGATGCTATGAGTATATCTTCTATCCCGCGATTCTGTAAGTCAGTAAGAACCTGTAGCCAAAAGTTTGCTCCTTCATTCTCACTCAAGTACAACCCTAGTACTTCTTTTTTACCTTCTAAATTGACACCAAGTATTGTATAGACTGCTTTAGAGATATAACGTCCATCTTCTTTTATCTTGTAATGTATTTCATCCAACCATACAAATTGATACATCTCTTCTAATGGTCTTGCTTGCCACTCTTTG
>VCAW01000005.1 GCA_013607775.1 Campylobacterota bacterium
CTAAAAAATACCCAGGCGATGTTGATAAAGTTAAAGGTAATAAACCATGCCAAAAGTGTAGGTAGTCGTAAGCCAATCTTTTGCCAAGCACGATGTATAACTAAGGCAAAGCCATGTAAAGCCCCCCCATAATACAAAGGTCCACCCCGCACCATGCCATATACCACCGAGTAAAAAAGTACTAAAGAGATTGGTATAGGTACGGAATTCACCTTTACGATTTCCTCCTAGTGGGATATAAATATAATCTTTGAGAAAACGACTTAGGGTAATGTGCCATCTTCTCCAAAAATCTTGGATACTTGTAGCTTTGTAGGGTGAGTCAAAATTGATAGGAAGTTTGATATTAAACAGCAAAGCAACACCTATTGCCATGTCGGTATAGCCAGAAAAATCAAAATAGAGTTGGAACGTGTAAGAGAGAGAGGTCATCCACGCCTCAAGCATATTAAGTTTATAACTAATGTCAAAACCTTGTGTTGCCCAAAGTGCAAAAGTGTCAGCAATGACTACTTTTTTAAATAATCCTATAGCAAAGATAAACAGACCTAAAGCAATATTTTCAATATTGATAAGTTTATTTTTTAATGTTGCAAACTGTGGCATCATCTCTTTATGGTGGACGATTGGTCCGGCGATGAGTTGAGGAAAGAAAGTCACAAACACAGCATAATTTAAAAAGTCATACTCTTTTGTCTCTTGTCTATAGCTATCGACGAGGTAAGCAATCTGTTGGAATGTATAAAAACTGATAGCAAGTGGGAGTGCTAAATGTAAAAGAGGAATTTCTGTCCCTAAAACATCATTAAAGTTTTCAAGAAAAAAATCTGAATATTTAAAATAGCCAAGTAACGCAAGATTGGCAATAACACCTACGGCTAAAAGTTTTTTGGAAGCGTATTTTCTTTTTCGTGTACTATGTTGTACCAACTCTCTTCCCAGTGTGTAGTTAAATAACATAGAGACTAAAATAAGTGGAAGATAGGCTACATTCCACCATGCATAGAAAAAGAGTGAAGAGAGTACTAAAAATGCTTTACTTGCTTCTGTTAAGCGTTTTGCATTCAGATAAAAATAGATGAAAAATGTGATAGGCAAAAAAATGAATATAAATATATAGGAATTGAATAACAATCATTTCTCCTAAATTAAAATGAGATGCATCATATGTATGTTTTTAGTATTATATAGCTTTTTTCTTACGAATAACACCACAAACGTCTATTTGTGGTCTATCTTTATCAGTTTAACTGATTTTGAATGAGTGCCGTATCATAATCGCTGACAGATTGTACAATATCCGTCCAATTATCAATAGGAAGCTGTAACGGATTTCGTTTTAAAAGTTCTTTTTTAATAAATGGAAATTGGTATTCTTGAATAAGTGTATCCCAATGGTATTGTAAAACATTGACATAATTTTTATTTTGTACACTATAGTAACTATTGTATGTTAGACCACTATTTATCATATTTTGTGAGAATCCTATTTCATTATGTTCAATAAGTGTTTGTTTATCTTCATAAATTTTGAAGTTTTCCCAAAACATTTTAAATATGTCATGAGAGTATGCACTTTTATTATAAACCATAAAGTAACTCTGTAAATGGTACTCTATTTCATAATTATCTGTCATTGACCATAAATCATATGTTTTCATTTTCTTAAAAATATCCTCTAAGTCAAAGAGTGGCCCATAAACACTGTCATTACAGAGTATAAGAGATTCATAGTGGTTTATATCGTCACCTATGTAGTCTAATCCCGTCTTCCATGCACCAAAGTCATATCCTATATTCTTCTTCACTATGATATCTTTACAGTAAGGTTCAATAACTTTTATTGTTTCTTCAGAGAGATTTTCTGCTGTACTTACAAAAAGTATATCTGTAAAGTTGGAAAGTGATTTAAGGTAGTAAAGGACATCTTCTTTGATTTCATTTTCGGCATCAAAATGACTGAAAATAGCAAGAGTATCATGCTGTCTCTCTCGTATATTTTGAGAAATAATTAATGTTTCATAAAATGCTTTACCTTCGACTAAAGTATGGTCTTTCGTAACAGCAGTAGATAGTTCAGAACCTACACCAAAACGTGTTAAGTTTGTGTTGTAACAAGGGTCACCTTTTGTAAAGATATCAGGATATTTCTCTTTAAGATGCCATTTTTCTTTTTCGCGACGTTCAACATCTTCTACACTTGTTTCATATCCTCTTGATATTGACTCATGATGGTATGCTTCACAGTAAGGTGTCCATACATTTTTATAGCCAGCATCTTGAAGTCTTAAACAAAGGTCAATGTCATTATATGCGATAGATTGTTTCTCTTCATCAAAGCTACCAATCTTGTCAAAAAGAGTTCTTTTTATCATGAGACATGCAGCCGTTACAGCTGAATAATTATTGACACATCGTAGTCTAGAGATATATCCGTAATGATCTCTTGGATAGCCTTGATACATTAAGATAGTAGAATGGATTGTTTTTGGTGCGAGTACAATACCTGCATGTTGGATGGTGTCATTGGGGAAATAAAGTTTTGCACCAATGGCACCATTATTTTCATCTTGAGAATACATGAGTAACTCTTCTATCCAACGGGGGGTAATAATCTCTATATCATTATTTAAAAAGAGTATCTGTTCACCTTTTGCATAGGTATTTACTGCATAGTTATTGATTTTTGAATAGTTGAATAGTACATTATATTCATGAAATTCTATACGTTTATCAAGTGATTGTAGTCTATCCATCTCTTTAAAAATCTCATCTTCAGTACTATTGTTACTGATACCAATAATTTCAAAATTTTGATAGGTTGATTTCTCAAGAATAGATTCTACACATGTTTTTAAAAGTTCAGGTTTATCTTTAAAAGGAATAATAATACTTACGAGTGGGGTACTTGTCAGGATGTAATCTACTTTGTATGTTCCTAGTGTTTGACCATTTTTAACTGTAGCCGATAAGTTTCTTCTTTGCATAGCATTCTGAAGTGCCTTACGTCCTGCTTCTTGTGCATAAGACTTTTCACCATATTCAGATGCAGTGGAACCTGGTATTTTTCTCCAATGGTAGAGAACTTTAGTGATGTGGTGTATCTTGTCAGTATGCTCTAAAACTTTTAAATAAAGATCAAAATCTTGTGAACCTTCAAGTCCAATTGTAAAGCCACTTACTTTCGTAATGAGATCTTTTTTAATGACACCTAAATGACTTAAATAGTTTTGCGAGAGAAACATATCAGGAGCAAAATCAGGTTTAAAGTGAGGGTCAGAGTAACTGCCATCCATCTCCAGTTTATCTTCATCAGAGTAGATGAATTCAGCACCATTATTGATGGCTTTTACAACTTCATAAAGTGCATCAGGAGTCAACTCGTCATCATTGTCCATAAGTGCAATGTACTCACCACTTGTAAGTTCTAGAGCAGCATTGGATGCACCTGAAATATTGAGATTTTCTTCAAGAAACTTTACTTTAATTTTAGGATTGTCAATATTTCTGAGGTATGTTAAGGTCTCTTCATCGGTACTTTTATCATCAACCATACAAAGTTCCCAATTTGTATACCATTGGGATTCAATAGATTCTATCGCAAGGGCTAGCCATTTTGGTGCAACATTGTATACAGGCATAATGATTGAAATGAGTGGTTTATGATTGAGTTGATTTATTTCATTTTCAATGCTTTTCGTTAGTCTAGGCTTCAGATAACTATAATTATTTAGAGGGTAATTTGATATTGGCTCTATATGTATTGCTTGAGGGCGTATTTTATGTTTCATCTTTTTAAGTAGATGCCATAAAGGGGAGGGAATTATCTTTTTAAGAAGACGTTTGAATCTATTTTTAAGTCGCATAGACTCAAGTAGTTCTGCTGCATCTTGAAGATGTTGTTGTAGTTCATTAATTCTATTTTCCTGATTTTGTATATGTACGTCTTTATCATAGATAATTTTTTCATGTGTTTTGCTAAGATTTTTTATGTGTCTATTTTTATCCCTTATGATGGAGTCTTTAGTCAGCATGACTAATTTTTGATTTACTATATGTGCTTCTTGTTTATGTACATGCTCTATGAGGTTGACTCTTTTATGCATGTAATTGTCTCTTTGAAAATAAAAACTATTTTTCATTACATAGGTATCAACAAAGTTTCTTTCCATTTTGGCGTAAATGGGTGCATTTACATCATACGTTTCCAAGAGGGTTTCTCCCTCTTGCTGCATCATATGGAGAGGACGGTACAAGATATATTTTACTGGCAGATTAATGTCATAGATCCACTCATAATCAATAAGGTATATCGATTCATCTTTATAGATAATATTTGAAAAAATAAGGTCAATATTGGAGATGCCCTCAAAACATGCTTCTCCATCTAAATCACTAAAATCAAGATTTGAAAACAGTGTTTTATAGGTATCTGTAACCATAGTTTTACTATCAAAAGTGCAAGTCTTAAAACCAGTTTTTAATACTTCTATATAGGCACTAATGACTTCATTGTCTGTATGGTTATTTAATTTCTTGGCAGCATTATATTTTTTTTCTAAACTGACACCATTTATAAATTCAAAAGTAAGACTATTCTCTGTTTCATCAATGATTTTTGCCAGTTTTATTCTGGGGTCTACGATAGAAGAGGCAAGTCTATTGTAATTCTCTTTCATTCTTTTAAGATGAGGGATGGATGCATCATGGATGGCTTGTTTTTTTACATATTTCTGACCATTCTCTTCATAAACAATGGTTTTTAATTGAAACTCTTTTGTTCGTTCACTGTTATTTTTAATATATAATATTTTCATCTATTCTCCACATATTACTAAAAAAGAGTTTGCAAAAAATTCAAATTGATTATTTTCTATAATGCCTTGATAGGCGTGTGTTTCATTAAACAATTCATATTTAGCATAATCAAAATTTGGTGCTTGAGACAGAAGAGAATCTATGCTTGGTAACCATTCTGAAGAGTATATTTCCATAGGCATCTTATAATCAGGATGAGGGTAATAAAATTCCTGTGCAGGATATCCACTCTCGTCAAGCAATTTTTCTAATTCTGTTTTCCCAAAAGTACGTACAGTATCGTTGTTTATGTATCCTGTAATACCATCAAACTCTTTAGCCGTATGATCTTCTTTTGAACCAGAAAAATACTTAAGCCCATAACGATTTTCTATAGCAATGATGAGTTTACCATCTGGCTTCAGATATTTTTTAATCTGTTTCAAAAAATCTTTATAGGGTTCATCTGTTTTTGTAAAGGAACCAGCATATTCAAGCACACCATTTAAAGTAATATAGTCAAATTTTTGATCAAACTTGATATCGTTTAGATTTGCAACAATGATTTCAAGATTGTCATACGTTTTGTGTCTCTCAAAATTAATACTCGCTCGTCTTTTTGAAAGTTCAACTACTTTGACTTCATTGAGACTATCGCAAAGCGCACCAGTAATAGCCCCACAGCCACCACCAATCTCTAAACAAGAGGCATTCTCTTTAAAGGGGTACCAGTTAATAATATTTTGACGTATAGGAGAGAGGTGATAGAGTATAGGCCATCTGCTGTCATTTGCGAGTATCTCCTCGTAGTTAGTATGAGATTTGACGATTTCTAACAACTCGTCCTCAATATCTCCGTCACTATAATGATCTTCACCATTGTAAAAATCTAAATTTAGCGTAGCACTCATTTTCTTCCTTTACTGTATCGTATGGTTACCAATAAGGTATGTATTTTGGAAACATTTTAGGTGTTTCGAAAAGTACTTTCTCATAGTTGCTAGATACTTTGTCTTCTTGATAATGTTTAATGTAGTTAGGGTTTACACGTCTTCCCTTCCAATACACTTCTTTATGATACATATATTTTATCACAAATGCGATATCACTACGGGCATAGAAACGTATTTTTTTGCCAGAATAATTCTCTTTTTCATATTGGTTAATTTTTTTACCTATATCGTCTATATTTTTGGGTGAAAGGTGAAAATTTAATTTTTTTTGATTGAAGCTCTCTGTAATAGAGTGAAGATTATTATAATAATTGTGAGAACGCACAGTGGTGTGTTTTGAAAAAATGGCTACAGAGAGAAGTATGATAAATATCATGAGATTCATGTATCGTAATTTCAAAGTATATCGTTGTCCAATGTAATAAATATATAGTGGTAAGAGAATAAAAAGAGATGAAGCGAAGTAAATTCTATGTACAACATCAACTCTGCCTATAAGAGCAAAGAGTCCTGCAGTAAATGTATATTGTGGGATTAATACAAATAAAGATGTACCTATGATAACAAAGAGTAGACGTAAATTGATGTTTGTTTTGTTTTGATACTTTTCCCATAAAACCAAAAGAAGAAAAGGTAGTGTTAGATATAACACAAGATACATCATTTCATTCACCACACTGTCTGCTCTATTGAGATGGCTTAATACTTTATTGCCTAAAAGAATAATTTTGTCGTAGAGTGAGGGGAGGGTATCTAGATGAAGATAGAAAAAGATTCTTGATGATTCAATTTGATAATTTTTAATAAAATAGACGAGCCCTAATCCTGCTACGATAATCAGGAGGTAATATTTTTTGAAAAGAGTATAAAGCTTATCAATATAAAAGAGTGAAAGAACAGCAAGATACATAAGATAGTACATAAATTCCATGGCATGTACTTTGAGGGTAAAGAGTGAAATTGTAATAATTTGTAGAATGAAAAATATATTTTTCATCTTTGAATTGTTTTCCAAGGAGATAACCAAAGTTAACGCAACCATATAAAAGAACAGGGGTAATGTTATTTGATAATTAATAGAATACCATAAGTTCCAGACAAGTGAGTAATGTACTGAGTGTGTGGAGAAAGTAGTAAACCATATAACAGTTGACCAGACGCTAAGCCAAAGCAGTGTAGGTTTGTCTATGTTTTTAAAAATATTTCTCAATACAACATGTGAAAAATAGTAGATGGCACCTAGCGCCAAAAGTGTCTGCGTAGTGTGAATGATATGTGCACGCAGGAAAAGCTGTTGACTTCCTATATTGAAAAGATGAAAAATATCAGCCCATAATTGGTGCCACAACAGACGTCCAGATGGTATGCTTGTTGTACTAGTAAGTGCACCATGATAGAGTTCATCTATGGCGATTAAGTGAGCAAACTCATCATAGGGGTAACGTAGAAAAGGGTGCGTGAGTATAGCAAATGCTATACCTAAGCCAATAAAGAAAATGTAAATATATACAGATTTATATCTTTGGGGTAACACTGATATCACTTTGTAAATCGTAGAACCCCACCATTTGCGCTGCACCTATAACCTGAAACAACAAGGCATCATAAATACGGTTATAGACCTCTACTCCATTTTCATTAAGGTTTACACAGCCTAAAGAAAGAGCATATTGTCCTAATTGTAAGTTGGCTTTTTGTTCAAATTTTACAGTGATAGTATCACCTTTGTCATAAATACCAGTGACCATGTGCTTCATATGTGTATTGGTTCCTGTTATCTCTAAACCCTTTGCATCTTTGAGCGTGAAAGCAAAAATAGGATTTTCTACAAGTTCGGTAAACTGTACTTCCATGACAATGGTAAATGGGGTGTTATAGTCTAGGATATCCGCAGGGTTTCCTTCTGCATCAAGTGTACCATAGTCTATAATATGTGCTTTTCCATTACCATAAATATCCATCTCTTTATGCTCTTTAAATGCATGTTTGAGTAGGTTTTTACCATTGTTTTCATAGATAAGCTTTTTCTTCTCTTCCAGATCTTTTTCATAAAAATCACCAGAAAGAATTTTCTTAAATGAATCTATAGCATCTTTGGATGAGCCATCAAATACTTTGTGACCACCATCTATCACAATACCTCGAGAACAGTAACGTATGACAGTATCTAGTGCATGAGTGACAAACAGGATGGTTCTTCCTTCTTCTTGAAAGTCTTGGAACTTTTTAAAACACTTCATTTGGAATGCCAAGTCACCAACACTTAGTGCTTCATCTACTATGAGAATATCTGGATCAACATTGATAGAAACAGAAAATGCCAAACGTGCAAACATACCCGAACTGTACATTTTGACAGGCTGATAGATAAACTCTCCAATATCGGCAAAAGCTAAAATGGCATCAATTTTGGGATCCATCTCTTCTCGACTAAAGCCCATGAGCGTACCATTAAGATAGATGTTCTCAAGTCCTGTCATCTCTGGGTTAAATCCAGCCCCAAGTTCTAAAAGAGATGCAATTTTCCCATCGGTATATATATTTCCACTACTTTGTGTTAAAACACCTGTTATCATCTTAAGTAGGGTAGATTTACCTGCACCATTTTTCCCTACAATACCAACAGTTTCTCCCTTTTTTATTTCAAAACTTACATCATTCATGGCATAGAAGTCATGATGGTATGATTTTTTAAAAGGGTTTAGTGCCTCTTTGAGTCTGTCTTGAGGTTTATCATAGAGGTGATAGATTTTGGTGAGATTGTCTATTTTGATTGCTATATCGTTCATTAGAGTACGTCCGCAAAGTGAGGTCTGAGTTTTCTAAAAGTAAATCCACCTAAAATGAATACCACAATAGTAAAGCCCCAAAAATAAAGTGTGAAATGCATATCTTCCCAAAACCATTTGTGGTATATCATAGAATTTCTATATCCATCTACGATATATGCCATGGGGTTGAGGTTGATAATCCAGTGGTATCTCTCTGGTACCATTTTAAGTGACCAAAAGATAGGGGTAAGCCAAAATCCAAATTGAATGACTATGGCAACCAGTTGTCCTACATCTTTAAAAAATATCACTATAGATGAGGTAAGCCATGAAAGCCCCAAAAGTAGTACAGAAGTTGCAAATAGATAATAGACGATTTGTAGCCAATATATCTCTGGAGTATACCCATAGTAAAGAAACATAGCAAACATAAAGAAAATAAAAAATATATGGATAGCCATAGCAGACAAGATAGGAATCATAGGTAAGAGACTCACACGAAAAACAACTTTTTTTACTAAAAATGCATTGGCTTGAACTGCATTTGTTCCCGTTGCAAATCCTTCAGAAAAATAAAACCAAGGAAACATACCTGCAACCAGCCATAAAATAAACGGAAAGTTGTCCACAGGCTTGGACTTAAATCCTACCTGAAAGACAAACCAAAAGATACCAATCATAGCAGCAGGTTGAATAAATGCCCAAAATATACCTAAAATATTGCCAATATACTTTTGTTTAAATTCATTTTTAGTCAGTGACCATAAAAGTGTTTTACTTTGAAAAATGGCTTTTAAAAAATTAAGCAATTAGTTTACTCCATATTTATTCAAGTACCAATCAATTGTTTTTACAATACCTGTATCAAAGTTCTCATCTGCTTTCCAACCAAGATCATTTTCAAGTTTGGTTGCATCTATAGCATAACGTCTGTCGTGTCCTGCTCTATCTTCCACAAAAGTAATGAGCTCTTTGTAACTCTTCTCTGTCGGTACTTTCTCATCGAGTATCGTACAAATAGCATCTACTATTTGTAGGTTTGTGCGCTCATTGCGCCCACCTATATTATAGACATTTGCTTCTTTTCCTGTATGGTATACAAGGTCTATACCCTTACAATGGTCAAGTACATAAAGCCAGTCACGAATGTTTTTACCATCACCATAGATAGGAATGCTCTGCTGAGCCAATGCTTTTCTGATGATAGTCGGAATGAGCTTTTCGTCATGCTGCTTCGTACCATAGTTATTTGAACAGTTGGTAATGACAGTATTCATTCCATACGTCTCTTGGTAAGAGCGTACTATCATGTCTGAAGATGCTTTTGAAGCGGAGTAAGGAGAGTTAGGTGCGTAAGGCGTCTCTTCGGTAAAGAGGTCAGTTTCATTGAGTGTACCATAGACTTCATCAGTTGAGATATGGTGAAAACGACATCCCTCATACGCTTTTTTGAATGTAAATGGTTTTTCCATCCATTTTTTGTAGGCAACATCAAGAAGTGTAAATGTTCCATTCACGTTGGTCTCTATGAACACACCAGGATTTTTAATAGAGTTGTCTACATGACTCTCTGCTGCAAAGTGAATGACACCTTGTATATCGTATTCATCAAAGATAAACTCAACCAAATCACGGTTACAGATGTCCCCTTTGATAAATTTATAATTTGCATTGTTTTCAATCTCTTTGAGATTTGCTAAATCACCAGCATAGGTGAGTAAGTCCAAATTGACAACAAAGTATTCTGGATATTTCTCTAAAAAATATGGTACAAAATTACTTCCGATAAATCCTGCACACCCTGTGACTAATATACTTTTTTTTGCCATGCTTACTTCCTCATATAATCAATAATAGATGCAATTATACCAAAAATATTCTTTACACATTTGAGAGGGGATAAAGGATGTATGGGATTTACTATAGTTAATATAAATACGTGTAGTTATGAAATATATTCTAATATAACTAAGCTATAATAACACTAAAATTATTATAAAGTAACTATTGAATGATCACATTATTTTTCGCAGCCTTTTTCATATCACTGTTTACTTTATTTGTTGTTATACATTTATCCCATAAACATACCTTTTTTATTGACTGTGAGCAAACAGATAAACCACAAAAATTTCATGATGAACCAATACCGAGAGCAGGAGGTATAGGTATCATAGTTGCATTGGTACTCCTTGTACTTATGCCGTTTGGATTAAAGCTTCTCCCGTCAATTGTATTGGCATTTATTAGTGGTATTTTTGAAGACTTTCATAATTCACTTACTCCGAGAATACGTATACTATTGCAGGTTATTGCGGCCGTTGTTGCTATCTGGTTTACGCAGTCAGTGGTTACGTATTTGGGATTAGGTATTGAATTGCCATATCTTGTAGGTGTTGTGTTTAGTATCTTTGCTATCGTTGGTATGGTAAATGCCATTAACATTATTGATGGTTTTAATGGCCTGGCATCGGGAGTTATCTTAATGATTTTAACTTCTTTTGCAATCGTAAGTTATCAACATAGTAATACAGAACTATTACATGTAATATCTGTTATTTTGGGAGCTACTTTTGGATTTTTTGTTCTAGTCTTTCCCAAAGGTAAGATATTTTTAGGAGATGGTGGAGCCTATATGCTAGGATTTATTGTCTCACTTATAGGTATATTCTTAGCAGGGAGATATGACGATGTAAGTCCTTGGTATATCTTGGCACTTTTTATTTATCCTGTTTGGGAAGTGATTTTTTCTATTATTCGTAAATTGTCCATAGGCTTATCTCCCATGAAACCAGATATCTATCATATGCATATGTTGGTACACAGACAAGTAACGAAGAATAATCCACTAACAGCACTATTTATTCTTGTGACTATTTCTCCTTTTATAGTGTTATCTACCATCTATGCAAACTGTTCCATGTGTAATATAAAAATTGCAAGTTTATTTGTAGTGTGTTATGTAGCGTTTTATCGGTATTTATATAAGAAAGATAAGTCTTAAATCTTGTTGGAGTGTAAACTCATTAGCGGCCAACTCTACCTTCTTTTTTTCAATGCATAAAAAATATACCAGATCATATAGTAAAGACTCTGAATCATACCCAATTTTTCAATATCTCTATAAATATGCCATTGCCATTTTAAAACTCTTAATTTATTGGAAGAGATAGACTTTGATGCTATCCTGTATTTTGCCAAAGGTTCTGCAATCCC
>VCAW01000015.1 GCA_013607775.1 Campylobacterota bacterium
TAAAAGAAAAAGTTATACGTTGGGGCAGAGATGTATTATTTTACAATACATCTTGCAATAAAGAAAGGTCTGCTATAGCTAGAGGAGATGAAGTTGTTGTCTTTAAGTGACCATCCATTAGATTTTTGTATCAAAACCGTTTGTGCCACTTTTCGTGTTGCCCTACTTTCACAGATAATCACCTTATCTTGCTCAAATGCCGAAGCAACTTCTCCCATACGATTGCTTGTTATCGTATAATGTGCACCAACCATCACAGCAATAACTAAAGAGACCCAAAGTAAGCCTTTTTTCATAGCACCTTTGGACATAAAAGGTCTAGTCGTTACAAACAGTGTAATAAGCAGTGTAAAAGCACCTAATATAAGATAGGCACCTTCCAAATAAAAAGTTGTACATGTTTCCACCTTTTACCGAAATTAACAAATCATACCATAGATATTTGGGTTTAGTTGTTGATATTCATCAAGTGTTTATAGGTTAAAAAATTCTATACTACTTGAAAATATATACATAAGGTTTTATGATATGCAATCTCTAAGAAAATATCTTCCTCTCGCACTCTTTATCGCTTTTTTTGGTTTGGCTATTTTGGCATTTATGTCAAGTAAACCAAGTCACAAAAATGAACGTATCTATAAAGCGGTGCAAAAGTATAGTCCTTACTATCTTGACAAGCGTCTGGGTGGTCTTACCATTAAGAATAAGGAAGATAAAGAATTTAAAGAGAAACCTACCAACATGACTGTTTTTCAAGAGTTTGAAAGACTTGAGCGCACATGGGGAAAACAACATTTAAAAGTTGAAAACAATACACTCATCATACGTGACAACAATGGCACAACACAAGCAAGCATTCCTCTCCAATCAGATAAAGAACTTACCTTTATTCATAACTATTACGAGGTACATTAAAATTGCTTAATCTCATTCTAACCCTTGTTTTTTCCATTGTGATGCTTGTATTTATGGCATTCCCTGCCATGAAGATTGTAGAGGGCATAGAAAAATTTATGCCACTTTCAGACAAGTGGCGCAATATCATGGTTGTCTTGGTCACTATCTTACTTTCACTTCTCATTGGGCTCTTCTTACGTTTCGCATAACCAACTATTAAGGGCACCTCTAAGATAGGTGATACCCACAATGGGTTTTGCAAATGTGAGATTGTGCAAGAGATTTATAAGTCCTAGCCATAGCTAAGACGAAGTCAATATCTTGTGCAAGATTGCGTTTGCAAAGCCCACCCTTCGGGCATCACTAGCTTTCGCCTATGTGTTGTTACTCTTTCTTGACTTAGCTAAGGCTAGGACTGCGAAAGAGTGCCTAGCCTAGACAAAAGCTAGAGATGTTGTGAGTATCACCTATTA
>VCAW01000016.1 GCA_013607775.1 Campylobacterota bacterium
GGGGAGTTTAGCTCAGGAGCTGTGGCTAGTGCTGTGGGGCATGTGGTTGGGGAGTGGATGATGAGTGGAGATACACTCAAAGATGTAGTCCTTTGTCAAACAACACAAGCAGCAGTAGAACAACAAGCTATAGCCATAGCTAGTGCAGTAGGAGGAGCTACTGTACTTCTAACACAAGAGGGTGTAAGTCAAGAAGAGTTAAATAGAGCCACTTCTATGGCTAGTTCAGTTGTAGAGAACAATACACTTCAAAACTTTGGAGATAGAGTTGATTTCGCATCTGGTATTATTCTTGGACTAGGAGAAGTAGCTTGGGATAACGTAGAGGGCTTAATAGAATTAGCCAATATGCCACCACTAGAACAAGAACAAGCTTTGGCAATGTTACTTCCTCAGGGACTCTCTGCAGATGAAACAAAAGAATTAAATGACAAATTAACTACATTAAGTGTAGTATTTGATGACAACAAAGTCTTTGAAGGTGATGCCTATAAAGCAGGACAAGACCTTGCAGATGTTGCTGGTATGGTATTGGGTGCTGCTGGGATTGGTCGGCTTAGAATAATAAAAGGCTTAAGATCTAATCATCATACAGCTGGGGATGATGCGCTTGATGGGGCGAGTGTTTCCAGTAATAGGATTTTTACAAACAGAACGGAATACCAAGCACCTAATAATGGTACAGGAAATAATTATATTGTGTATCAAAGAAATATTGATTTGGATACAGAGTTTTATAACCCTAGGACAAGAACAACTACAACAAATAGGGAGTTAATGTCAAATGGGAATGCTCCATTTGTTGAACATAATGGACAAGTGGAACAAGTGCAACTTCACCATAGTAGACAAGATGCAAGGGGACCTCTATTTGAAGTTACTGAGTCAACACATAATGCTAGAACAAATGAAGGAAGAGAAGCTTTGCATCCTTATACTACAAATAGAGGTAGAGAACTAAATGGGCAAGGCAGTGGAGAGAGGAATTCTTTACATCCAAACCACCCTGTAGACAGAGCAAACTTTAATAGGGATAGAAATGCTTATTGGATAGATAGATTAAATAATATTGGAGGGAATTAGTGTGTTACCTGAAAATGTACAATTACGTGTAAATAAAATACCTATAGATGATAATGATAAAAATATTATTAAAATTAAAGAACAATTAAAAAAACTTGGCAATAAGAATAAATATATTAATTCATTATTTCTTTCCCAAGAAAAAACAAGTAAGGCACTTGAGAAAATAGGAATTTCTAGAAATACATCTTTTTGTGAGTTCTATCTTAATGGATTTGATTCTCCAAATATTTTGCATGGTGAGGAATTGTTATCTTTGGAGCAAATAGTAAAATATTACAACGAACCTTACATGTTAGAAGAACTAAAAGAAAAATACCCAGAAGCATCTAAAAGATTCATTCAGTTCACTTCAATAGAAGGAGGAGGAAGCTATTTTTATGATAATCAAACGGATGCAGTTTATGATGTAACTTGGGGACAAGAAGAAGATATGATTAATGGGATATTGGATCCGTGGTTTACTTCTTTCTATGATTTTTTAGAATGGTATTATAGTGATGAAGATGAAGTTTAGAGACCGTTCAGAACTTTGTGTCAACCGATAGTTGAGTGAATTATATCACAACTCCAGAGCCTTATCCAATCTACCCTCAAAGAAGATAGCCAGCTGAGAGATGGTCAAAGACCAATTTCTTATTGGCATTGTCCATTTCTTTTGGGCGTTTTGAATCCCCATATACAACAGTTTTAGTAGTGAGTTTTCATTGGGAAAAGCCCCTTTTGTCTTGGTCAGTTTCCTGAACTGCCGATGCACTGATTCGATGATATTGGTCGTATAGATAATACGTCTGATATCTTCTGGATATTTGAAATAGTAAGAGAGGTTCTCCCACTTGTTGCGCCAGGAGTTGATAACAATGGGATATTTATCTCCCCACTTCTCTTCAAGCCTGTCTAGTTCAAGCTCTGCAGCCTCTTTGGAGATTGCCTGATAGACCAGCTTGAGATCCTTCATAAACTCTTTCTGGTTTTTGGAAGCCACATATTTTAGGGAATTCCTAATCTGATGAACAATAGTCTCTTACTCTTTTGTCTCAAGTCTGCTCCTATCGTATATTTGTGATACTTGTCAAACCCTCTTACTATTTGCTCCATATACACAGCAAGCTCCAAAGAAGATTTGTAAATAGGTAAAGCTATATTGCTCACAACATACTCCTAAAATCAAATCAAAATCTGCATACGCAGATTACTGT
>VCAW01000017.1 GCA_013607775.1 Campylobacterota bacterium
AGAGGTTTTGAGGTGAATTTTATGTATTATTTAGGTGCGAAAGTTAAGTTACTTAAGTGTTAGGTATAAGAGAGGAAAATATAAGGTTTTGATGGGAATATGAAGAGGTATACAGGAGTATACCTCTTTAATGAGACTGTATGAATAAAGCTAGTTATTTGGGGCAGATGAATCTACCCAAGCTTTTATAGTTTTGTATTCTGCTGATGATGTTGAAATGACTTGTACTCCACCATGTTCGACACTGTTACTTCCTTTTTCTCATTGGTATAAATGTAAGATATTTATGCCAACTGTAGTGAATAATTAAGAGGCATTATCCATTTGTGTCATCATTCTCATTCTCATTCTCGTTATCATCACCATCCATACCTCTATCACTGTCAACATCATCGCTATTATCATTCATGCTATCATCATTATTATCGTTTCCATCATGCTCATTCCCCTTCATATAGTCAGGTTCTCCATTGGCATCACTGTCATCATGAAGATTTGGTGTGTCATCACGGTCATCGTCTTCATAGGCATTAGGGGTATTATCATGGTCATCATCATCATCATAAGCATCAATCATACCATTGCCATCTGCATCCTGTACTGGGGCATTATTACTTGCTGCGCCATTTGGATTGACTTGAAGTGGTGTATCAACTACATGATCACCGTCACGGTCATCAGCATTTTGGTATGAGAGTTCAAGAGGGATGTTCCCTAAATCTACATCTGCGTTCAGGACGATGGTAGAACCATTAGAAAATGCAATTTCAGTAATGACTCTATTTGCAGGGTCATTTTCATTTGTAGTCATTACAAGTATACAGTTTGTATTTTTAGGTACTTCAATTTCAAATGGGTGTTGATTGGTTCCATTATTTGTAGAGGTTACCTGTGCATAATAGTTGTTGTCACAAAATGCCTCTATTAGTGTACCAAGTACAGTTCCTGTAATTTTAGCATTGGTACTAGTGCTTGTTGAACTACCTCCACCACAACCTACGATAAGAAATGGTGCAGCAATTAAGCTGATTAATATAACTTTTTTCATATTTAACTCCCTTATTTAAAAAAAAGCCTTACGTACACCAAAAACCCATTGTCCTGAACCTAGAGTTCTATTGGGTAAATTACCTTTCCCCAAGTTAGATTTAAATGCTACAATGACACTAGAAGAGTTGCAACGTATAGGACAACAGTGTCGAGCAGAGGAGTATAGTATAGAAAAAAATATATTTTTTAGAGAGTACGCTACAAGAGAGACTTACTGCACTCTCTACGAAAATAGGTAACCCTGTATTTATACGTATATTTAAAGAAGAAGCTATCCTTGAAGTGTGGATAGATACAGGGGCACACTATGAGCATTTAAAAGACTATATTATTTGTGCAAGTTCGGGGTATCTAGAACCTAAACTTAAAGAGGGAGACAGACAGGCACCCGAAGGTTTCTACAAGGTGAAAAAACAGCAACTAAACCCTCATAGTAAGTATCATCTCTCTTTTAATCTTGGCTATCCAAACAAGTATGACAAAGCACATAAACGAACAGGCACTTTTCTTATGGTGCATGGTAACTGTGTTTCAGCCGGATGTTATGCGATGACAGATGAGAAGATAGAAAAGATTTATGCTTTGGTTGAAGGTGCTTTAGAACATGGACAAAAGTATATTGATGTGCATGCTTTCCCTTTCGTATGACAGAAGAAAATATGGATTTATATGAGGGTAATAGATGGTATGATTTTTGGATGAACTTGAAAGAAGGCTATGATTATTTTGAATTGGAACAGCGTCCACCACAGATAAAAGTTGAGAATAAAAGATATGAAATTTATGAATAGGAGAGAATGGCTCTAGTTAAGATTAAATTAAGTCAGTGTTTAAAATACTCTGATACTATAATAGTAACAGATGTTACGCAACCAAGATACCCATGAAATACCTAACCTTTTTAAATACATACAGATGACACTTGCAGGAAACAACCACTCTCCACAGTACGGAACGGTAGGCACACCAAAGAAGTTTTACGCCGTATGGAAAGAGAAAGATGTAGATTTAAGTGGAGTAGTCAACGAGCGTACGGCTTCACCATTAGGCAAAACCATCTATGCACTCTTTGAGAAAGAGCGTGTGGTAGAGTTGTTACATTCGTTTGTCATCTTTGATGGTAAGGTAAAGAAGATAGCACGGTATCAACAGTATTTTGCCATAGAGAGCATCATGGAGCGTATAGGTAAGCTAGATAATACTGGTAGACGACAAGGTGGACTCATCTGGCATACACAGGGGTCTGGTAAGTCACTAACTATGGTGATGTTGGCAAAGGTCATTAAACGAAGCATCGTAGGTTCTAAAGTCATCATCGTGACCGATAGAAAAGACTTGGACAAGCAGATACACGATACCTTTAATAACTCTGAACTTAAAGCTGTAAGGGCAAGGTCGGGTAAAGACTTGGTGAGCTTGTTGCAGTCTGGGAAGTCTGTTATAACTACACTCATACATAAGTTTGAGAAGGTTAAAAAGGAGAATGTCACCTTTGATGACCCAAATACCTTCATACTCGTAGATGAGTCACACCGTACACAGGGTGGAGATATGCATAAAGCGATGAAGAAAGTCTTTCCTGAAGCGTGTTACCTTGGGTTTACAGGGACACCACTTATGCGAAGAGAGAAGAACTCTTTTGCTAAGTTTGGTGGAGAGATACACCGT
>VCAW01000018.1 GCA_013607775.1 Campylobacterota bacterium
TCTGTAGATTTGAACCATGATACAGGTGCAAAATCACCCACGGTTAAATACATAGTCACCCCTGAAAAACCCGAATACCTTCCTAAAATAGGCACTTTGGAAGTGATAAAAGGGTATAATAACGACCAATAAATATAGTAAAACAGACCAATCCCCAGTCGAAACAGGTGTTAAAATTGCTTCCACGTTCCCCTAATAATATGCAACCCAATCTTTTCCATAACCAATTGAGAGATATGCTAGATTCAAATGATCCTCTTGTTGCTCTGGCAGATACCATAAACTGGGAACAGTTTGATGATTCCTTCGAAAAATACTATAGTGATAACGGTAGACCAGCTAAGCCAATAAGACTAATGGTCGGACTGCTGATACTAAAGCAGTTGGAGAATCTCAGTGATGAGAACAGTGTCCTGCAATGGAAACGTAATCCCTATTATCAATATTTCTGCGGTATGAGAGAATATCAACCGGCACTACCATGTGATCCCACTGACTTAGTCTACTTCAGGAAACGTATCGGAACAGAGGGAGTAGAAAAAATCTTTGCAATGAGTGTATCGCTGCACGGTAAAGATGCACAAGAGAAACAAGTCATCATTGATACGACCGTTCAAGAAAAGAATGTCACCTATCCTACAGATGGGAAATTGGCTATCAAGATGATACATCATTTACACCGTATCGCCAAAGATGAAGAGATACAGCTAAGAAGAACATATGTGAAAGAAATTAAGGGACATCGTATTTCACTTCGATTCTTCAGACATCCCAAAAAGATCAAAAAAGCAAAAGCTGCGATGAAACGGTTAAAAACCATTGTGGGTATTCTTATGAGAGATATTTCAAGAAACTTATCCAAAGAACAATTAAACAAATACCAAGAGACCTTTAACCTTTTTACAAAAGTTAGCCAACAAAAAATGAAAGATTCTCATAAAGTTTACTCACTCCATGAGCAACATATTTATGTCATTGCTAAAGGCAAGGACCATAAGAAATATGAGTATGGTACCAAAGCTTCTCTTGTGACTACAATGAAGAGTAATGTAATCATTGGTGTCTCAGCCCATGAAAGGAATGAACATGATTCCAAAACACTTGAAGCCGCACTGGCATCAGCAAACAAACACAGGACAAAACCCATTGTAGAAGCTATTTGTGATAGAGGGTACAGAGGAAAGAAAGAAGTAGATGGAACAGCTATCTGTATTCCTGATAGTCCAAAGAAAAGAGATACAAAGTACCAAAAAGAACAAAAAAGGAAAAAATTTAGAAGACGGGCTGCCATTGAACCCATTATTGGTCATGTCAAGTCAGACCACAGGATGCAAAGGAACTATTTGAAAGGGTTTGTGGGAGATGAGATAAACCTTCTCATGGCTGCGTCTGCCTTTAATCTCAAGAAGTGGATGAATAACTTCTTGGCAGCACTTTTTTTAGTCAGAATTGTACTTCTTGGTGCTGTTTTATCCAAAATAGATGCCCAAGAAAGACGAAAATATGTTGATCTTTATCTGACCTTTTACAGGTTATGGTAGAATTGATGGTATAGAATTATTGGTCTGCCTTGGAAATGGGTTTTTCAGGGTTGACTCCATAGATTTTGATAATGTTGACAATAATGATTTTTATGCAGTATCTCAGTTCATGGTGGAGGGAGCTGAA
>VCAW01000019.1 GCA_013607775.1 Campylobacterota bacterium
CTGTTTGCATATCTTACTCCTTTACGGAGTGCCATATGTTTTTGAACTTATGCAAAGTCTATATTTGATACTAAAATAATACGAACTCGTATGTCTTTTATTTAGGATTTAATATCGGAGCCCTAATTTTATGAGTTGTTTATGACGGTACTATGTAAATTGAGAGATTATTGATATTGATATCTTGTCTTGGTGGTGGATATACCCCAAGGGCATTTCCGTTGGGCAATCCACCCTACGCAGGATTATAATTTTTCTGCAACGCGTAGAGTGGGATTTCTCACCTTCTAGCCATTCTCAACCACTGCAATCTCTTCATCATTCAAACCATACAACTTATACACCATCTCATCTATCTGCTTGTCTGTTGTATCTATTTGAGACTGTAAGTCTAGTAGTTCTTTTTGGTAGGCTTCAAAGTACTCTTCCCATTCGTCTTGCTCGACAAGTGAGAGTTTGATTTTTTTCTTTTTGAGTTCTGCTACAAATGTTTTGAAGTCGTATTCATAAAAGGCTTCTAGTTTTTTACTGAGTTTGTCTAGGCTGAAGTTCTCTTTTAGTCTTTTTAGGAACTTTGTTTTTTTGGTTTGGAGGGTTTTGTTTAGGTCTAGCAAAATATTTGCATTATCAATCAATAATTTTTTATTTTCTTCATTAATCTTTGGAATAGGTATATCAAGGAAAGTATCCTTACCTTTTCCTCCACCAAAGTTAAAAATCTGTGAAAAATAATATCTCATGATTTTAGAGTTAAAGACAGCTACAAGATATGGTAAATTTACATTGGAGGATGTAATAAAATACAATTTATCATTACAATAATATCCATCCCTATCTAAACAAAAATCTATTGTATGTCCTATTTGATTATAAAATATTTTTTCGTTAGTAAATTCATGTATATGTTTTTTTGCGGGTCGATATAATGAATACCACAACATCTTATTTTCTCTTACTTCTTTTTTCTTGTCTAGAATTGTTTTATAAGACAATAAGTATT
>VCAW01000006.1 GCA_013607775.1 Campylobacterota bacterium
TGTCAGTCCTTGATAGTATTTTATCAGACTGACACGGAATTTCTAACACTCCCTTAATGTAGGCACTTTTATTTTTTGCTCCATGCTTCATACTCTTCATCACACATCATAGATGCTTCATAGACTGTCTCATACTCTTCATGTGAGGCACAGTGTTCTATGTAGTTGTGGGATTCTGTTCTATACTCTTTATTGAGTGCTTTTATCTTTACTGCATCTGTTGTTTTAAATGCTTTTTCAAGCGCTTCACTGCTTGGCACTTTTGAACAGTCTGTACCATGGTCAGCTTTATTCATATCATATTTTGCATCTTCAAGTCGTACTTCGTAAGTATGTATCATCACCGATGTCTCTTCAAACTTCTCTTTACTCTGATCACAATCAGCCAGATAATTTTTAATATCCTCTTTGTATTGGACTAGGAGTTTTGTAGCTTTAGGAATCTCGTGTGCCTCTATACTCTTGGCAAGTTCCATACCTGCAGGCGTATTGGTACAGTCTGCATTTACACTTATACTCAAAAGCATGAGTGCTATATATATTCTTTTCATCTTCATCCCCTACAAATGATTTTATGTTTATCAGCCTAGTATACTGTATAAATGTCATAAAATCATGACTTTAGTATTAATTAAGTACGTCAAGTATGTAGAAGGGTATATTTGTAATTCCTTTACACCTTTGGCATCTCAACCATTAAGACATGTGCATGACTGATACCCTTAAACATAATGTTTTCATCCCTAATCTCACATGCATCACCTTCTCTACATACAAAGTCATTGATACGAACTTCACCTTCCATCACTTTCAGATATACCTGTCTATCACTCTCTAACGAAAAATCTAACTTTGTACCATTGTCCAACTCAGTCACATACATATTGGCATCTTGATAAATATTCGTAACATTCTTTGTGCCTTCTGGTGCAATAAGATGTAACCATTTGTTATGCCTAGCTTCTGCATCATAGACTCTTGAACCATACTGTGGTGTTTTGTCTTTCTCACTTGGGAGTATCCACGTTTGTATGAGATGTACGGCTTCATCCCCTTCATTTCTTTCAGAGTGTGTAATGCCTGTACCTGCACTAAGGTACTGCATAGCCCCTCTTCCCAAACTCTCTTTGTTACCCATACTATCTTCATGGGTGAGTTCTCCACGTATGATGTAGGTGATGATTTCCATATCTCTATGAGGATGTGTGCCAAAACCTGTATGAGCTTGGATAATATCATCATTCATCACACGGAGTACACCATAGTGCATATTGTCTCTGTTATGATACTCTGCAAATGAAAAATGAAAACGACTCTCCAACCATCCATGCTCTGCACGGTAGAGTGACCTAAAAGGAATATGCTTCATCATAATAAATTTCTTCCAAATATGACCAAAACGATGCACCTTCCAAATCATCTGCCACCTCATATACCATTGTCGTGCTAAAGTCTGTCAAATACTTATCATAGACTGTCTCTCTTTCATGATGTAGTGGTGTAGCACAGTAGCAGGCTTCATACCATGCGATATGTGTACTGTCTACCATCACTGCTTCTTTCATGGCTTTTAAGATGTAACTCCCATCTGGTTTTTGAGCCTCAATACTCCCATCAGTCAAAGCAGTAAAAAAGTCTTTTAAGGTTTCTGGTTTTATTTTTGCTTTTATTTTATATAACATGCTGACTCCTTCATTCTCTCTATCATAGCTATATACTGTGGAGTATGTATGTAAATTATGTATAATACTTCTATTAAATATCAAGGCAGACTATGAACATCACCTATAAACTTACCCTAAACGAATACCAAGAAGCCGTGAACTTCCATTATAAAAGTGGGAAACGCCCCTTATTCATTGCAGTATTTTTAGGTATGGCTACGTTTATGATGCTTGCAGGTACGGACTTTTCTAACACACAACAAGTCATAAACAATATACTTATTACATTTTTTGCCCTTGCTTTTTACCTCTTGTTTACCCGTATGGTGACTGCATACCAAGCCAAAAAAGTCTACACCAAAAGCCCCATACTCTCCAACGAAGTCTCTCTGCGTATCTCAGGAAAAGGTATACGTCATGACAAAAAAGCAGGGGGCAACACTATGCCGTGGGAGACTTTTTCAAAATACAAAGAGAATGATAAGTATTATCTCATATACACCAACCCTCATCAATTTAATGTCATACCAAAACGTGTGATGAATGAAGCTCAGGAAGAAGAGCTTGAAGGGTATTTAAAGAAATATCTTTAGCATGTACCTTTAAAGAAGTGGTATAGACCACTTTTTATAGTAAGCCACAACACGAAGTACCACCCCTAAAACAAAGACTATCGCGATGGGGTAAAAACCCATAATATGAAACATATGTAGCAGATACATCACTGCACCTACGAGCAAAGAGACTGTGCCATAAAACCCTGTTTTAAAGACAAAGGGGACTTCGTTGATGATGACATCTCTAGTAATTCCCCCACCTACTGCTGTTACAAAAGAGAGTGCCAACACACCTGTAATGTTAAGTTCATGATCTAAGGCGATGAGTGCACCCGTAATACTGAAAGAAACCAAGCCTATGGAATCAGAGATAATAAACCAAGACCTATTTTCAATACTCTCTTTTTTGTGAAATCTAAAAAGTATAAGTAAGAACATAAGGCTAAACACGACTACAGCAGGTATCGTATGGGTAAAAGTATAGGGTGTTTTATCGACGATAATATCTCTAATAATACCACCACCAAATGCAGTAAGAAAGACAGAAATTAGCACACCTAAAAAGTCAAGCTTCGCACGTGTTGCTGCAAAAAATCCTGACATAGCAAAAGCGATGATACCGATGTACTCTGCTAGTTCAAACATCTTCATTCCTCTTTTAATAAAACAAAGTATAACATAAATCATAACCCTATAATCTCCCATACGATATAATCTTCTTAATTTAATATAGAAGAGATTTTCATGGATTTACACAAAGAAATATACATCCCAAAACCAAGTCCACATGACCCAGATAATAATGGACATTTTGGTAGCGTAGAGAACGGACAAGTAGGCTTTGGTGGTCGCTTTGTACCTGAAACACTTATGCCGGCACTTGAACAACTTCGTCTTGACTACGAAGCAGTACGTTTTGACAAAGACTTTTGGTCTGAGGTAGACTACTACTACAAGAACTACGTAGGTCGCCCTTCTGCACTCTACTTTGCGGAGAACCTTTCCAAAGAACTAGATGCCAAAATCTACCTCAAACGTGAAGACCTTAACCATACAGGTGCACACAAAATAAACCACTGTGTTGCTCAAGCAGTGTTAGCTAAGCGTCTAGGTAAAAAGAAAATCATCGCCGAGACTGGTGCGGGTCAGCATGGAGTGGCTACTGCAACTGTAGCTGCACTCTTTGGCTTGGAGTGTGAAGTGTTCATGGGAGCTAAAGATGTTGCTCGTCAAGAACTCAATGTTTTTCGTATGAAACTACTTGGGGCGAAAGTACATGCTGTAGAGTCTGGAAGCAAAACACTCAAAGATGCCATGAACGACGCCATTCGCCACTGGGTGACACACGCACGTGACACCTACTACCTCATAGGTACCGTAGCAGGCCCTCACCCCTACCCTATGATGGTACGTGACATTCAGTCTATCATCGGATGGGAAGCCAAAGCACAACTAAATGTAGTGGAAGGCTGCCTACCTGACAAGGTCATCGCGTGTATCGGTGGTGGTTCTAACGCTCTTGGTGTCTTTAACCACTTCTTACAAGATGAAAGCGTAGAGTGCATAGGTATAGAAGCAGGTGGAGAAGGACTTGACTGTAAGCATGGCTGTTCACTCGAAAAAGGAAGCCCCGGTGTACTACATGGACAACTAAGCTACCTGCTACAAGATGAAGATGGACAAATACAAGAAGCCCACTCCATCTCTGCAGGTCTAGACTACCCAGGTATTGGGCCAGAACATGCCTTCTTAAAAGATGAAAACATCGTCACCTACGACCATATCACCGATGATGAAGCGATGGATGCCTTCGTATGGCTCTCTCAAAAAGAGGGTATCATCCCAGCATTTGAGAGTTCTCACGCAGTTGCATACCTAAAGAAAATGAAGCCTGAAGATGTGAAAGGTAAAACCATTTTGGTAAACCTCTCAGGACGTGGAGATAAAGATATGATACAGGCTCAGGATATACTTAAAGAGCAGTTTCAATAGATTATATAAATTAAAAAGGATAAAAATGGAAAATACAATTAACTCTTTAAGTATGCTATTTGATAAAATATACTCATCATTTATTCTGCGCGATATTGCGGGGAAGATTATTCCAGGTATCCTATTAGTTCTCCCTGTAGGGTTAATTTATACATTAAATCATGAAAATATATTTCATATATTATTAAATCTTAATTTTGTGCTATGGATATTTTTAGCAGTATTCCTATGGATTTTAGGTTACGTATCACAAAGCTTTGGTGAGTTTTCTGGTTTAATATCTTATGCCTTAACTACTACTTCAAATACAAAATATAAAAGATATAAATGGAGTCCATTTATAAAATATTTTATAATTCCTATAGACGTACTTCTGCAAAATCAAAAAACTGCTTACCAGAATAAAGAATCTACAGATAGTAATTTACAATATACAGAACGTTTAGCTGTAGTACGAGAAGCTTGTGGTAATAGTGGTTCTAGTCTTATTTTAACTCTTCCCCTATATAGCTATTATCTTATTAAAAGTCATATTTATACTGAAGTTACTATATTATTTTTATCTACATTATTCATATTAATAATCTTATTAATTCGTATGCATCGCGAACATTCTCATAGATATTGGCTTACCATCTCATTTTTAGCGAAAGAGAATAAAACAGTACAAAATACATAATTAAATTCTTACTCTACTAAGAGTTTATAAAAAAATCTAATTTATTGCATATATAAAAATTTCTAAATTTGACATACTTTATACCTATTCTTTGCTATACTCCTAGTTACTATTTACTTGATTATGAGGATTATAAATGAATTTTGAATTAACAGTATTACCAATAAAAGATATCTCTGGAGCATTGGAAGTTGTCATCGTTGTTGATAACAACTTAAAGCACCGTTTTGTACAAGACAAAAAGCTGCTTAAAAAAGCTGGTTTTTCATGTGGGCAAGATGAGACTTGTCTGCTTGTAGAAAAAAACAGACTTTATGTGGGAGCAAGCTCTCTTAAAAGTACAGACATCAGACGTGCTGCGGCTAATGCCATAAAAGCACTTAAAGGTACAAAATATAAGTCTCTCAAAGTAGCTAGCTACACCAACAAAGGGTGTACCTATACTCTCAGAGCTATGATAGAAGGCTTCATCTTGGGTGGGTACAGTTTTGAAACCTATAAAAGTAAAAAGAGTGAAAACAAAATCAAAGAGATTTCTGTTTCATTAGAAGAGTACAGCGAACTTACACTAGACATAGAAAAAGCCGCTGAGCAAGTACATAAAGCACAGATAACAGCAGATGCTACAAACTTCACACGTGACATCGTAAACACAACACCAGATGACTGTTACCCTGATGTTATGGCAAGCATTGCCGAAGGTATGGCTGAAGATGTTGGACTTAAGTGTAACATACTCAAACCAAAACAACTCCGAAAAGAGAAAATGGAGACACTTCTTGCTGTGGCACGTGCAAGCCGTCATAAGCCAAGAGTGATTCACCTTACACATAAACCTAAAAATGCCAAACTCAAGATTACTCTTGTAGGTAAAGGGCTTACGTATGATAGTGGTGGCTTGAGCTTGAAACCTGCAGACTACATGGTAACGATGAAGTCAGACAAAAGTGGTGGGTCGGCAGTTATGGGTATCATGAAAGCAGTTGCGGAACTTAACTTGCCTATAGAAGTACATGGATTCATCGGTGCGGTAGAAAATATGATAGGTGGTGACGCGTACAAACCAGATGATGTGCTTGTCGCTAAAAATGGTAAAACCATCGAGATACGTAACACCGATGCAGAGGGACGTTTGGTACTCGCGGATGTACTCTGTTATGCACAACAAGAGGTAAAAGCAGACTACCTCTTCGACTTTGCAACACTAACGGGTGCTTCAGTTGTAGCTGTAGGTCACTACACCTCTTCGATTATGGGAAATAACAAAGAGGTACAAAATCTTGTCGTAAAAGAAGCACAGAACTCTGGTGAGTTAGCTACAGCACTGGACTTTAATGACTACCTCAAAAAAACCATCAAGTCTGAGATAGCTGATGTTTGTAACATCTCAAACACACGTTATGGTGGAGCTATCACTGCAGGACAGTTCTTGTCTGAGTTTATAGACAAAAAACATGCAGACAAATGGGCACATATAGACATCGCAGGTCCTGCCTTTGTTGAACATGCTTGGGGAGAAAATCCATTTGGTGCATCGGGAGCGGGTGTGAGAATGATGGTTAAACTACTAGAAAGCCTTGCAAGAGGAGCTACACATGCATAGGCTTTTGCTCTCAGTAGCCGTACTTTTATCACTGACTGCCTGTCATTAGCGTAGAGGGCCTGAGCCTGAAACTTCTAAGTTGACAGAGAAAATGTTTACATCTTCTCAAACAGAGGTAGAGACTACAGTAGAAGAAAGAAGTGCACCGGCAACTGAGAAACAAGTTGTAGAAGCCAGTAGTGAAGATACTGTGCTTATAGATGTACCTATGCTAGAGGAAGAATTACCAACCATTCCACTTCCTGTAGAAGAAAGTGTTTCAAAACCTACATCACAGTTTACCGAGAGAAACAAAAGTGGTGGGAGTATCACTGATGGGCTGACTATGAAAGAAGTACGTATTTCCCAAAGTCCTGAACGTACACGTGTGGTTTTTGACAGTTACAGTGATGCAAATACCAAAGCCTAGACATCAGGTCATTATACATTTAAGTATGATGACAAAGCACATCGCATCATGCTCACACTGAATGGATATAGACACTTTACTGCTCTTGGAAAAACTAAGATGCGTACTTTCTCAAGCAATAGTATCATCAAAAAAATCTATCTTGTCCCCTATAAAGATGACTCAGGTTTTCAATGTAATATTGACTTAAGAAAAGCAGCAAGCATCAATGCTTTTGATTTGAAAGAGCCAGGTCGTATTGTTATAGATATTATGCCAAACTAAAGAGGGCTAACCCCCTCTTCACCAACTTTTAGATAAAATCACAAAATCATTTCGGAGACAAATTTTGAAGCACCTGCAAACGCAAGCGCCCTGACGGGTTGAGTGCAGCTACTTCAAAATTTGCCTCCTCAACAATTAATTACACACAAGGAAATACCATGGGACTAGGAATAGGACTTGTTGGACTACCAAACGTAGGAAAATCTACCACTTTTAACGCACTGACTAAAGCACAAAATGCAGAGAGTGCGAACTACCCATTTTGTACCATAGAACCAAACAAAGCTGTAGTACCTGTACCAGACAAAAGACTTGATGAGCTGGCAAAAATAGTAAACCCAGAGAAGATACAATACTCAACTATCGACTTCGTAGACATCGCTGGACTTGTAGCAGGTGCAAGTAAAGGGGAAGGTCTTGGAAACAAATTTCTAGGAAATATCCGTGAGACTGAAGTAATTTTACACATCGTTAGATGTTTTGCTGATGACAACATTGTACATACAGAAGGAAGCATCGACCCTATCCGTGATGTGGAGATTATTGAGCAAGAGCTTTTATTTGCTGACATTGATGCAGTACTTAAACGTATCGATATGCTCAAGAAAAAAGCCAGAGGGAACGATAAAGATGCCAAAGAACAACTCGAAGTCGCTGAGGCACTTCTAGCACACATCGAAGATGGTGCACCAGTTTCTACTTTTGAAGGTTTAGAATCAGATGGCTTTTTAGCGATGAACAAAGATTTACGTCTACTGACTTCAAAGCCTATCATCTATGGTGCAAATGTGGATGAAGATGGTTTGGGTGATGACAGTGAATATGTACAGAAACTTAAAGCGTATGCAAGTGAGCGTGGTTCAGAAGTCATCAAACTCTGTGCCAAAGTAGAAGAAGATATGGTAGATTTTGATGATGATGAGCGTGATGAGATGCTAACAGACCTTGGTGTCACCGAGTCTGGACTAGAGCAAATCATCCACAAAGGTTTTGATACACTAGGACTTCAGTCATACTTTACTGCTGGTGTGAAAGAGGTACGTGCTTGGACTATCCGCAAGGGGACAACTGCACCTAAAGCTGCTGCTGTTATTCACAATGACTTTGAAAAAGGGTTTATCCGTGCAGAGGTTATCAGCTATGAAGACTTCATCGAGTTTGGTGGAGAGAAAGGTGCAAAAGATGCAGGGAAGAATAGACTTGAAGGAAAAGAGTATATCGTGCAAGATGGTGATGTCATGCACTTTAGATTTAACGTATAAATAAAGGTTTATTATGAAGAGATTATTTTTACTTGGTTTGATTGGGTTTATGCTACTTGGCTGTGACTCTAAAAAAGGTACTTTTTTAGAAACGGTACAAAGCCAAAACTCACAAGAAACTTCTGTGGCTAAACTCAAAAAGCTCATCAAAGAAGAAGATCTCACACTCTTTGAGACCATAGACCACAAAGCAAATGCTACTGCTGTCAAGATGGATCTTAAGCCTGAAACAGTTGTGGTCTTTGGCAATCCTAAGATGGGTACAGTACTTATGAACTGTAATCCTTCTATGGGCTTAGACTTACCTCTTCGTATTTTGGTCTCTACAAACTATGAAGGTATCACCTCATTTACATACACCAACCCAGAGTACTGGTCACTAAAACACAATATCAAAGATAAAAACTGTCTCAACATCATTAACAAAGCTGCTATCGCACTGGCAGACCTTACCGAGAAAGCGAGTAAAAAATAAATGGTTATAAGTACAAACGAAATACTCTACCGTATACAGAAAGCTTTACATTTAACAATGGATGAGATGCTAGAGGCATATAAACTAGAAAACTACAAGATGCTTGAGCCTCACCTAAAAGACCTTCTTAAACGTCGTCAAGAACCTGGTTTTATGCCTTGTTCTTACGAAGAGTTGGGTGTTTTTTTAGATGGTTTGGTGACATTCGAAAGAGGACCAAGTCCCAAAAAGAAAGCTGATGACGAAGTCATTGAACTCACCAACAACCTCATACTTAAAAAGCTTCGTATTGCACTGGAACTTAAAGAGGCAGAAACTGAGATTATCTTTGGTCTTGCCGATATTGAACTTACAAAACAACAACTTGCATCACTCTTTAGAAAAGAGACACATAAAAACTTTAAACCTTGTTCTAGCGAACTTCTCATGGCATTTATTGAAGGCTTGGATGAGTTCTATTATACAGGAGGAGGAGAAGAGTACCCCCCTCTTTCCTCTTTTTTTCTCTTTTTTTCACATTATCACATTTGGTGACACTTCCGTAACACTTTCATTGTATTATATAAACAATAGAATGGATAGTTTTCTATTCGCACTCTTACATTTGAAAAAGGATACACATGATTTTAAAAAAAATTACATTTATTGGACTCACACTATTACTTACTGGCTCACTTACTTATGCTAATGAACACAAGAAAGAAACCACACAAATCTTAAAACCACACAAAAAAAACAGTATTGAAAAAGAGAAAAAGAAGCTCAAACATAAAGAGAAAAAACTAGAAAGAAAAGTGAAAGTGAACGCGGTTAAAGCTGTTTCATAATCAATTCCATGGGAGGGGAAAGATGAGAAAAATTAAAAATACAATAGTAGTGCTTTCACTTTGTATGTGCACTGTAGCTACATCAGCACAAGAAAAAAGTATGGATGAGCTGAGTCAAGAGTTGGCGAACCCTTTAGCACAGATATGGAACCTTTCGTTCCCCTACTTCACCTATCAAACCCAAACAACACCCCTGTAGGTCGACTATCAGTAAAAAAAGTAGGCACTACAATAGGTAAGGTGTTTTATTTACTTTAACCTCCATAAGCTTATAAATCTTCT
>VCAW01000119.1 GCA_013607775.1 Campylobacterota bacterium
CTAAAAAATATGTCAATATGACATATTTTTCTTTCCTTATAACTTTTCACGCTACACTTGCAGTATGAATAAATTAGAAACTCTCAAACACTATTTCGGACATGATGCTTTTCGCCCTTTACAAGAAGAGGTGGTAGATGCTATTGTAAACAAAGAAGATGTACTGATGATACTCCCTACAGGAGGAGGTAAGTCGCTTTGTTACCAACTTCCTACCTTACTTATGGAAGGCATCACGGTAGTGGTCTCTCCTCTGCTTGCACTTATGCATGACCAAGTGGTAGCTCTCAGAGCCAATGCTATCTCAGCCGCCATGCTAAGTTCTATGCAAACACTAGAAGAGAGTCAAGCCATAGAAGAGCAGTTACGCAATGGTGAGATAAAACTTCTTTATGTTGCCCCTGAGCGTTTGACCAATGCTTACTTTTTAAATCTCCTGCATCAACTCCCCATCAACTTCTTTGTCATTGACGAAGCACACTGTGTTTCTGAGTGGGGACATGAGTTTAGAGAGAACTATAGACGTTTGTCTTTGCTTAAAGAGCAGTTTTCTACCACACCCATCGCTGCATTTACTGCCACAGCCACCAAGGCAGTAGAACAGGACATCGCTACAAACTTAGGCTTGCAAAATCCTAAACGTGTCAGAGGGTCTCTCTTTAGAGAAAATCTGACTGTCAATGCACGACACCGCATCAAAGATGGACGACAACAGTTGGTAGAGTTTTTAAAACTGCATACCGATGAGTCGGGTATCATTTACACACTTTCACGTAAATCTACTGAAGCCATAGCAAGTTTTTTACAAGGTAAAGGCATAGAAGCCAAAGCGTATCATGCTGGGTTACCTACAGAAGAGAAAAACAAAACCTATGCAGACTTTGTGGCGGATCGTGTGCAGATAGTGGTGGCAACCATCGCTTTTGGGATGGGGATAGACAAAAGTAACATTCGTTTTGTTGTTCATATGACACTGCCTAAAACCTTGGAAAATTTCTATCAGGAGATAGGACGTGCAGGGCGTGATGGACTTGAATCAGAGACACTGTTACTCTACTCTGCACAGGACATCGTGCAACAAAAATCTTTTATAGAAGATTTACCAGAGACTCCTTACAAAGAACACGCCTTCAACAAGCTTGACAGCATGGTACGCTTTGCCAACTCTGAAAACTGTAGACACCAAAGCATTGCAGCCTACTTTGATGACCGCATAGAGGCTTGTGGAAGTAAATGTGACAACTGTTCTGCCCCAGCGTCTGAAAAAGTTGACATCACCACCGCTGCACGCATGATGCTCTCTGCCATTCTCAGAACGGAGCAGAACTTTGGTCTCCACTACATAGTAGATGTTCTCAAAGGCAGCAAAGAACAACGCCTTTTACAAAATGGACACGACACGCTCTCTGTGTATGGCATAGGAGACGAATATACCAAGAACCAATGGCTTACCATAGGTGACAAGCTTTTAGAGCTTGGTGCGGTAGCCATTGGTGAGTTCAAGGTTTACAAGTTGACAGAGTTTGGGGTAGAAGTCATCAAAGGTGCACACAACATAGACCTCAAAAAAGAGAGACTCACCGTGCAAAAAGCAGAAGCGAAAAAGAAAGTCACCTACTTTGATGACTACGATGTAGAACTCTACGACCGCCTTCGTACCCTACGCACCCAAATAGCCTCAGAAAAAGGCATCCCTCCGTACATTGTATTTTCAGATAAAACACTTAAAGACCTTTCTAGTAAAGTACCACAAAGCAAAGAAGAGATGCTTGCAGTACATGGCATAGGAGAGGTGAAATTTGAGCGGTATGGGGAAGCGTTTTTGGAGCTGTTGTGTGATTAATCAAAATACTACATTGTAGTTCTTATAAACTATAAAATAGTATTTATGATGTAGGTTCTGTTGCCCTTGCAACACCCTACGGGGTTTTTGTGAATGATGAATATTCCCATTTATTCCAATTGTCAACAATTTTATGCTTGACAGCGTTGTGTTGTATGTAGTTCATTTTTTCAAGCCAATCTTTTTCGTCTCGTATGGTATGTTCATAAAAGCGTTCTTGCCAGATACCTGAATGTTGTCGTTTATATTTGGATGGGCTTAGTGTTATTTTTCTGTTTTCCATTTCATGTGTCGGGGTGAGGGCACCCTGACCTACGAGTCCATAAACAAAACTTCTTTTGATATGGCTAATGATTTTAGAATACTCTTTGGCTACTTTTGGTGTGAGTATCATGTGTAGATGGTCAGGTAATATGATGATGGCATCTATGTGGTAATGGTACCTTTGTTTACTACGTTTAAATGCATCACGCAATAGCTCTATATTGTCTATAAGGATAGGCTGTCTTTGGTGTGTAACCATGGTAATAAAATAGCTGTAATTGTCCAAATATATACGTTTATAGTTCATAGGGTATTCTAACATATAGATAGAAGATACATTCAAAATATGCCAAATTGCCATACTATTGTTAAGGATTATTAATTTACGTAGGTCTGGGTACCCTTACCCCGACAATAATATGCATGCAATAAAAATTA
>VCAW01000086.1 GCA_013607775.1 Campylobacterota bacterium
TTCTCAGTGCTTATACGAAAAAAGAGTTGGGTTTTATGTGCGAAAGTTGAGTAACATATATAATTATATTTATTTTAATTAGAAAATGTTATTTTAAAAGGATAGAGTAAAGATGAATTAGAAAGAGATAAAAAGAAAAAACTTATGATTAATAAAAAATAGATTCTCCCAGTAATGATATTTATACCGAAAGTCTCTATCCTTATATTATGTAAAGATATATTAAAAAAACCTGAAACTATTATTGTTAAAATAATTTTAAAGTTAATCCCTTAACCTAATCCTAACACTCTCCTCATGCGCCGTCAAGCCCTCAGTATTAGCTATCATCGCACACTGTTCACCTATCTCTTGCATGCCTTGCTTAGACATAGAGATAATAGATGACTTTTTCAAAAAGTTATCTACACTCAGAGGAGAATAAAACTTCGCAGTTCCACCGGTAGGAAGTGTGTGGTTAGGGCCTGCTACGTAGTCACCTATAGGCTCAGGCGTATTTTCACCTAAGAAGATAGCTCCTGCGTGTTTGATGCTGTCTAGCAACGCCATAGGATCTTTGGTAACCACTTCCAAGTGTTCAGGGGCTATTTCATTCATAAGTGCTATGGCTTCATCCATGTCTGAAGCGACGATAATAGCTCCGCGCTCTTCTATGGACTTTCTTGCAATCTCTTCACGGCTAAGTGTGCCAAGGAATTCTTCAACTTTATCGCTCACCTTATTGGCAAGTTCTTCATCGGTAGTGATGAGAATAGATGATGCCATCTCGTCGTGTTCTGCTTGACTTAATAGGTCAATGGCAAGATAGTCTTCTCTAGCTGTTTCATCTGCGAGTATACCTATCTCAGATGGTCCTGCAATCATATCTATGTTTACTTCACCATAGACTAACTTTTTAGCTGTTGCCACAAAGATGTTTCCAGGCCCAGTGATGACATCTACTTTAGGTATAGTCTCAGTACCATACGCCATCGCACCGATAGCAGATGCTCCACCTACTCTGTAGACCTGTGTGACTTTACAGAGGTGACAAGCAGCAAGTAGAAGCTCATTGAGCTCATTATCTGGTGCTGGTGTACACACCACTATCTCTTCTACACCTGCTACTTGTGCAGGGATGACATTCATAAGAAGTGAGCTTGGGTAGGCTGCTTTTCCACCAGGGATGTATAGACCTGCTCTGTCTACTGCGGTAACCTTTTGCCCAAGTATCGTGCCGTTAGCTTCTCTGTCCATCCAAGTCTTAGGCATAAGTTTTTGGTGATACGCCTCTATACGGTCATATGCAAGATGTAAGGCATCACGAAGTTTTGGGTCTATGTTTTCATAAGCTTTTGCCATGTCATCTGTACTTACTAGAAGTTCAGCATCATCCTTAGGTTCCCATCTGTCAAACTTAGCTATCTGCGCTTTAAGTGCTGTGTTACCTTCAGTTTGTATCTCTTTAAGTAGACCAGATACGATGCTTGTCACACCCTCTATATCCATCTTACCACGTTCTAAAAGTTCATTGAAGTTTACTTCAAAAGTGTCATCACTACTGTAAAATATTTTCATTTTCTAACTCTTCTTTTTTATATTTTCGTTCATATCTTGGGAGCATACTCTCATTACCTAACACACCACCTTGGTGTATATAGAGTATAGGTTTACTTAGAACCTCTGGATGTGCAAGCAAGGTGCGCCACCCCAATGGGTCATAAAGCAGGTCAAAGACCACTCCCGTTTGTTGTTGTAATTTTAGCCAAATTTTGTAATTTTCTCTATAAAGTTTTCCAAAATGGTGTTTTTTATCTAGGCTTATAATACTTGGATGATAATTTTCATCCTCTTCAAGCTCAAAAAATTGCTTTTTTAGATACACTGCATCTCCCACACACGGATTTGTATAAACCGTATTGTCTGGTAAATATTTTTGTAAAAATAGAGCCGTAGTTCCTGTTCCAGATGGTAAAAAGATATTTAACGTATCTATATTATTTTCTTTTTGCCAATTAATTATTTCTTCAGCTAATATCTTAATGCCATACTCAGCTTCTTTTTGTCTGCCACCCTCTTCTATGAAAAGTATATTTTTATTCCCTTCGACAAGCTCAGGGAACGGTGGCTGAGCTTGTCGAAGCCTCATACCATTATCCAAAGCACCTTTGTAATTACCATGAGGGTTTTCAAGTAAATAATCAGCCACATGATCCACAGTGTACTCAAACTCCCATCCTCTCATCTTTGCTAAAACGGAAAGAGAATACATAGCATTAGACTGTGCAGAACCATAAGAGACTATTTTGCTAATATCAGGGAAATCATTTTCTAGAAAATAGTGAAGTTTACGGGCTTTGTTTCCAGAGAAGTCTGGATGAAGGAGGTCATCTCTTTTCAAATAAAAAGAGTGACCTTCAAAGGTGATAGTATCTACAACAGAGGGGTTAGTTACGTCCAACACAATTTAAATCTTCAAACGCCTTCTCAAGTCTCTCCACCATAGAAAGCTCCGCAGCACGTATCCATTTTCGAGGATCATAATGAGACTTATTTGGCTTATCTTCACCCTCTGGATTACCGATTTGTCCTTGCAAGTAGTCTTTATGCTCATTGACATAATGTCTTACACCATCCCAGAATGCCCACTGTGTATCTGTATCAATGTTCATCTTGATAGCACCATAAGAGATAGCCTCTCTTATGTCTTCAAGTTCAGAACCAGAACCACCGTGGAATACAAAATCAACAGGCTTAGGCTCAGTACCAAACTTCTCTTCAATGTACTTCTGAGAGTTGTCTAGAATTTTTGGTGTCAAAGATACATTGCCTGGTTTATACACCCCATGTACATTTCCAAATGATGCTGCAATAGTAAAGTTAGGAGAAACTTTCATAAGCTCTTCATAGGCATAAGCAACTTCAACGGGTTGTGTGTAAAGTAGAGAGTTATCAATGTCAGTATTATCTACACCATCTTCTTCTCCACCGGTAACACCCAGTTCAATCTCTAACGTCATACCCATTTTAGACATACGTTCTAAGTAACTCTTACATGTAGCAATATTCTCTTCTATAGGCTCTTCTGAGAGGTCTATCATATGTGAAGAGAAAAGAGGTATACCATGTGCTTTGTAGTGTGCTTCACTCGCATCTAAAAGTGCATCTATCCAAGGAAGTAATTTTCTTGCAGCATGGTCTGTATGAAGAACAACAGGGATACCATACGCTTTAGCTACAGTATGTACATGTTGTGCCCCCGAGATACACCCAAGTACTGCTGCTTCTGATGAAGGCAAACCTTTACCTGCATAGTATGCTCCACCACCGTTTGAAAACTGAACAATGACAGGAGAGTTTACTTTTTTCCCAGCTTCAAGTACTGCATTGACTGAAGAAGTACTTACAACATTCACAGCAGGTAAGGCAAAACCTTCATCTTTTGCTACTTTAAATAACTTTTGAAGGTCTTCCCCTGTGACCACACCTGCCTCAACGACATCTAAAACTTTTGTAGACATAAACTACTTCCCCTTAACAGAATTATTTGACTTTAATCTTTGCATTTTTCATGAGTTTAGCAACCACTTTTTCTTGTGCCAATTGCATTTTAATATTGTTTTTTGCCGCTTCAAACGGTGGTATTTTCTGCTTACTGTTCGCTTTTTTAGCTGCAGCTTTCATTTTATCATATGCTGATTGTGCTTCTTTATCTGTCACTTTTGTTGCAGCCATATGTTTTTGCATCCAAAAACCTGAAAGTGCTGCTTCTTTTTCTTTTTTGGTTAAACTCTTGTCAGCTTCTGCCGCTACGAGTTTTGATGGTGCCATCATTTGAATCAATTGTTTTTGACCTTCTGCAGGAAGTGTTGACCATGTTTTTTGACCTTTTGTCAATACATTTAGTGCTTTATTCGCTTCATCTACAGTGATAATCATACCATTCACTGTACCTGCTGTTTTTGCCATTATTGCTGTTGTACTAAGAACTGTTGCCAATCCGGCAATCAATAGAAATTTTTTCATTCACTGTTTCCTTTTAATATATTAGGCGTATTTTACCTATATGTTGTACAAATATTGATTAAGCGTTTATTGCGCTACTTCAATTTTGACATTTTCCATCAACTTGCCAATTAAACGCTTTTCAAGCATTTGTGATTTTAATCTACCTTTGATTGCTTCAAATGGTGGTACAGGTTGGGTATTGTTATTATCTGCAGCTTTTTGCTTAATTTGGTTATATATCTCTCTAACCTCATCATCTTTAATGTCAACTTTACGTGCTTCTTTTTTCATCCATGTACGATTGTAGACACTTTGTATCTCTTCTGCAGTTAACTCTTTTTGAGCCGCATTGAGTACCATGATAGGAAATGCCATTTCCTGTATGAGTCTTTGTTGTTGTTTTGGAGGAATCATATCGAAATCTTTTATCTTGCCTTGTGTACGCTGTGCCAAGTAAGCGTTTGCATCTTTCTTTATGATATTGTGACCATTAACTGTAGCTATGGCTGCGGTAGCTTTATAATGTTTAATTATAGGTTTCTTAGGCTTTGGCTTAGCATTTAAGTTAATATTACCTAAGTCTACTACAGAAGATTTTTCTTTAGTATTCATAAAGTTGATTAAACTGTTTTTCAATGCATCCGCATAGATGCCGGTAGTCAATAGTGACAATACCAAGGCACTAGTTGCAAAATTTTTCTTCATATTTCCTCCCATTGGTTACAACAAAAATTATTTTTTTGTTGTATTTGTTTCTGATGTCATTCCCACAATTTTAGCTTTGCTTTTAAGCTCTTTAGCTACTTCTGCTATCTTTGTTGCAAATTGTTTTTGCTTTAATGAAGCAACAATTTTATCTTTTACTGATTCATAGCTCACTGGTTTTGCATCTGACTTTTTGTCAAGGTAAATAACGTGGTAACCAAACTGTGTCTTCACTGGTGTTGTTGTAATCTGTCCATCTTCAAGTGCCCATGCAGCTTTAGAAAATTCTGGAACCATTTGACCTTTGTTAAATGTACCAAGATCTCCACCTTTAGGACCAGAAGGACCTTTAGACTCTGTTTTCGCAAGCTCAATAAACTTCTCTTTTAAAGCATCACCTTTAAGTGACTTAAGGGAATCGATAATCTTTTGCGCAGCTTCCTTTGCATCTACCAAAATGTGTCTTGCATGCATCGTTGCTTTACCTATGAATTTATCTTTGTTTTTGTCATAAAATTCTTTTGCTTCAGAGTCACTGACTACAGCATTATCCATCTGCTCTTTCATCCACATATTAACAAGAAGTTCTTCTTTAATCTTGTCCATATTTCTTTGAAATTCTGGCTTTTTATCTATACCTTCTTTTGCAGCAAGTTCAGTAAAAAGCGCCTTTTCAACGAGTCTATCGGTAATCATCTTTTTCTCTTCTGGTTTCAAGTCCTCAAAGTTTGCTTGAGGTGCTTGAGAAGTGACAAATGTCTGTGCATCTTGTTTTGTGATATTTTTACCATTAACTGTGACCAAAATGTCTGAAGCCAAAGCCGATGATGCCATAAGTGAAAGTGCGATAAGTGATGTTTTTGCGAGTTTTAACATGTGTTGTTTCCTTGATTTTAATAATTTAACAAAAGTATATCTCTCTTGGGTAAATCATTTATTAATATGGTAATATTTTATTCTTATTACATTTAGAGCAAGGTTTAAATTATGGCAAAAGTCAAAAAAGCAACAAAAAAAGAGATTGATGAGATAAAAGAACTCTTTTTACACCATTATCCAGATTCACTTACAGAACTGAACTATACAAATCTCTATGAACTGCTCATTGCAGTAATGCTTTCAGCACAGTGTACAGACAAACGTGTAAACATCATAAGCCCTGCCCTCTTTGAAGCATACCCTGACCCTATCAGCCTTGCAAATGCAGACTTGGATGAAGTCAAATCTTACATCAATACCTGCTCTTTTTTCAATAACAAAGCCAAAAACCTCATCAAGATGGCACAGTCAGTCGTAGAAAACTATGGCAACGAAATACCTCTAGAGCGTGATGAACTTGTAAAACTCGCTGGTGTTGGGCAAAAAACAGCCAATGTCGTCATGATAGAATATTCAGGAGCCAACCTCATGGCAGTAGATACGCATGTCTTTAGAGTTGCCCATCGTTTAGGGCTCAGTGATGCTAAAACTGCCATAAAATGCGAAGAAGAACTGACTAAAAAATTTAAGACAGATCTTTACTTACTGCATCAAGCCATGGTACTCTTCGGACGTTACAGATGTAAAGCCCTCAAACCAGAGTGTGAAGAGTGTTTTATGGCTGCACACTGTAAAACAACACAAACCTTTAAAGTCTAATGCTCATCGTGTGAGCGTCTATGATAACGCTCAACAATTTCTGGATCATGATGCAGATTAATCTTTGCATCCTCTTTTCCCTCATAATCAATACTTGAAAGTACATAACGTATAGACTCAAGTCTCGCTTTCTTCTTATCGTTACTATCGACAATAATCCAAGGGGCATAGCCAGTATGAGAACGGCTGAACATCTCCTCTTTGTAGTAGGTTACTTTATCCCACATCTCTTGTGCCTTTTGATCAACGGGGCTTAGTTTCCAATGTTTAAGTGGATTTGTCATACGTTCCTTAAAACGTTTTTGCTGATTTTCTTTTGTAATGGAATACCACAATTTAATAAGTATGATGCCATCATCCATGATAGAATGCTCTATCTCGGGAACCTGTTTCATAAACTTTTCATACTGCTCTTTTGTACAAAAATCAAATACAGGTTCTACGATGGCACGGTTATACCAGGAACGGTCAAAAAGGTAATCTCACCAAGGTTGGGAAGGTGTTTAAAGTAACGCTGAAAGTAAAACTGTCCTGTTTCTACTTCTGTAGGTTTTTGTAAAGCGACAACCCTAAATTTTCTAGGGTTAAGATACTGTGTAAAACGCTTAATCGATCCACCTTTACCCGCAGCATCACGCCACTCAAAGATAATCATGACACGCTTGTTGTTATCATACACCCAATTCTGTAGTTTTATTAGTTCAACTTGAAGTGCCTTTAACTCTTCTTCATACTCTACATTTCGCGTAATTTTTGCCAGTTTCTTTTTACCCATAAGTTGAGAAAGCCCACTTTTTGTTTTTAACAAATGAAAGTTTTTTTCTAACTCTTTAAGTATCTTTTGTGCTTTTTTATCTTTAACCTCAGTATGTAGGTACTCTAAATCTTGGAATATCGTTTTCATATCGCTCCTTAATATGTGTATTCCTTAATTTTACTCCTATTACTTTCTAAAAAAATTGATATATATCATAAATTACAGTCTACCGATAATCCCTAACAAAACTTCATACGTTCTCTCTACAGACTCCAAATCTACCTCTTCACGTGTCGAGTGTGGATAGCGTATCGTAGGACCAATAGATGCAAACTTCATCGAAGGATACTTCTCTGCTATCACACCACACTCTAGTCCTGCGTGTATCGCCATCATCTTTGTTTTACCAAAGACTACTTTCATCTCATCACTCACTAAATTTGTAAACTCTGACACATCAGGTTTCCATGCAGGATATTTGTCTTCAACTTTGACTTCAAAACCGTAAGATGCGAACATCTCTACTGTCTCTTTTGTCAGGTTATTGAGTTCCTCTGCTCCCATGGCACGTGCTGAAGTCTCTATCTTCACTCCGCCCTTTTCATCTGCTGTAATGATGGCAAGATTGATGCTAACATCGGGAATACCTAGTTCATCATTCATAGCATGTACACCGTGTTTAAAAGTATCTATAAGGTGTGTGATTTTTTCACCCTCTGCCAAAACTTTTGGCTCTTCATTAAGTACACGTACGCTCACATCGCCCTCATTTTCCAAAACTTTTTCACTTCTTACAATGACTACTGCATTTGCAGGGATAGAGTTACGACGTTCTCCTGCATAAATAGACGCTAACTGTGTGACACCCTGCTCAACCAAATACTCTCCTAGTACTTTAATAGCAGAAGGTATACCCTTGTCTATGTCAACCCCAGAGTGTCCACCTACAAGCCCTTTGACTGCTACTTCATAACACATACCTTTTCCCTCCACATAACTATCTTGTTTAAATGCGGTAATGTCTGCACCACCGGCACATCCTATGTAAACTTCTGCTTCATCTTCAGAGTCAAGGTTAAGCATATATTTACTCTTAAGATGAAAAGCCACTTCATTTGCACCTATGAGTCCTATCTCTTCATCAGAGGTTAATAAGAATTCTAACTCTCTACCCTCATCCATACACTGCATCATCATCGCTATTGCCATACCATTGTCGGCACCCAAAGAGGAGTCTTTGGCTCTCATCACACCCTCTTCTATATAGGTTTCTATCTGCGGTGCTTTACCCATACAGACCATGTCGTAGTGTGCTTGCAAACACAAAGTCGGACTGCCTTTAGAGATATAGATATTTTTAACCGCATCTACTTCGACAGTATAGTTTCTCTCTTTGGCAAAAGCAACTAAAAAATCCAACAGTTTATCGGCTTCTTTACTACAGTGAGGTATTTGTGTGAGGGTTTGAAAATGTTTTATGATGGCTGACATGCATATCCTTATTTATAATTACCAAAATTATAGTACAATCCCATAAAAACTAGGATACAAAAATGTGCCTCATCGTCACCATTATCATGTTTGTACTCTCCATACAAAACCTCATGCAGTCACATTGGCTCATAGGTGGATTACAACTGCTTATCTCATTTGGATTTCTATTCTTGCTTTTACGTAACATACGTCAAGCACAATGTGATAGAACAGGTAACTGTAACAGCTGTGTATTGCCTGATTTTATCACCAAACTATTTAAGAAATAAGTATGACTAGTCATACGAGCCGTCCGCTGAGGACAACATGTGAAGAGTGGCTTTGCCTCTCTTCAAATTAACATAAAGGATAGTAATGGAACATTTTTTTACCTGCCCATACTGTTGGGAACGCATTTCTATGATATTAGACCCTGAAGAGGAAACAAGTGACTACATAGAAGACTGTGAAGTCTGCTGTAGACCCATTGAGCTGTTTTTTAGATTTTCTGGCGATAGATTAGTAAGTTTTGAAGCACGAAAAATGGAAGGTATCTAATAAAAAACCTTATAAATTATTGTAAATAGTGTTAGCATCCCTACCGTCCAAAGCAGTGCATTTTTGACATCTTGAGAGGGGTTGAGTGTTCCACAGTGAGGACAGGACTTTATCCCTTTTTCTATCTCACCACCACAATAACTACACTGCATCATCTACCTTCTTAAAACGCTCTACCTTCACACCGTTTACTTCTACTGTTTCAGTAAACATATCATAAGGACGCACCCACATGCCATGCTCTCCATAAAGTGCCTTATATACTACCATCCACTCCTCTGTCTCTGAATGTTGTGCAGTCATATAGACTTCATACATGTTACCTTTGTAGTGTTGGTAAAGTCCGTTTTCTAATTTCATTTATCGCCCTTTAAAATCGTATTTTAACATATTAAGTCACACAAAAAGCATTTTGAAGTACAATATTTATACTCACATTTTTAACAAAGGATTTTCATGGCTACAAATATTTTCAATTGTCCCCTCCCTGATAATAAAGGTTACTTTGGTGAATATGGAGGATCTTTCATTCCTCCTGAGCTTCAAACTATCATGGATGAGATTGCCTCATCTTATGAAGATATACGTAAAGACCCTGATTTCCTTAATGAACTCGCAGACCTCTATCAACACTATGTAGGTCGTCCTAGTCCTATCTTTCATGCAAAACATCTTTCCCAAAAGTATGGTGCAGCTATTTATATGAAAAGGGAAGATCTCAACCATACAGGTGCACACAAAATAAATCACTGTTTGAGTGAAGCACTCCTTGCTAAAAAAATGGGAAAGAAAAAACTCATAGCAGAAACAGGTGCTGGGCAACATGGTGTGGCACTTGCAACTGCAGCTGCACTTGTAGGCTTAGAATGTGAGATACACATGGGTGAAGTAGATATAGAAAAAGAGTACCCAAATGTGGTACGTATGCATATACTAGGTGCGAAAGTAGTCCCTGCTACACACGGAAGAAAAACACTCAAAGAAGCCGTTGATTCTGCTTTTGGAGCTTACCTTGCAGACCCAGTAACACAGTTCTTTGCCATCGGTTCAGTCGTAGGGCCTCATCCTTTTCCTAAAATGGTAAGAGATTTTCAGTCCATCGTAGGTGTAGAGGCTAGAGAACAGTTCCAGCAAATGGCAGGCAAACTCCCTGACAACCTTATAGCCTGTGTAGGAGGAGGATCAAATGCACTTGGACTCTTCACTGCATTTATGAATGATGAAGATGTAAATATGTATGTAGTAGAACCAGCAGGACGAAATCTAGATGTCATTGGAGAACATGCAGCTACCATGACAAAGGGTACACCAGGAGTGATGCATGTCTTTAAATCATACATGCTCCAAGACAAAGAGGGAGAACCTGCAGAAGTATATTCCATCGCTTCAGGACTTGACTACCCATCTGTAGGGACACAACATGCCTACCTAAAAGATTTAGGACGTGTCAACTATGCTTCCATCTCAGATGATGAAGCCATCGATGCATTCTTTGAGCTTTCACGTGAAGAGGGTATCATACCTGCTATAGAGTCTGCTCATGCTGTGGCTTACGCACTTAAACTTGCTAAAGAGCCAAATGTAGGAACGATTCTCATAAATCTCTCGGGGCGTGGAGATAAAGATATAGACTTTGTTGTAGAACATTATGGAAAAGAGTATGGCATAGAAAGCTGACTTTGAGTTGTTTTCTGTTATATACTATCATACATATATAACAGAGGCATACGATGACAACTTTAGAACAACCAGAAACAAAACACAATTTCACCTTCCCCACACTCTACAAAACCCTCTTTGAAGCAAACAAACTCAACTGGATGGGTACCTTTAAAGAACCTTTAGAAAAAGGCAAAACATGGGCAGATGATGTCTACCCAACACTCAAGGAAAATCCACCTCTTTTACTACACTCTGGTGGCTCAGACTTTGAACTGCTTACGCCTAAAGCTATACTCGATTTTGAATTTCCAGAGGTATGGGATACAGACACCCATCACTTCATACCTTTTGCAAAAACAGCTGAGGGTAATACCTATGCTTTTTATGACAATGGAGCAGAAGAAACCCCTATCGTTCTCATCTGGGAAGATGATGAAGCTGAGTATGTCGCTAAAAACTTTGAAGACTTCATCTTTTTAAAAATGCTAGAAGCAGCAGACGACATAGACAAAGACGACCTCTACGCTGACTATGGCAAAGAAAACCATATGGAACTTTACAGAGCAGACCTCAAAGCTGACTTGGAAGCTATACGCCCATACTTAAAAAATGAGTATATTTCTACACTTGAAACTGCATACAATGGTGAAGTTCTTGAAACGCTCATTGCTTATGGGTTTATGACTAGTGCACCTGTGAAAGAGACTATTAAAGAGATGTTGGATTTTGAGTTAATGGGTGAGGTGTTTGAGCACGAGAAATAAAATATGTCAATATGCAATATTTTTAATGTTACATTAAAAGATGAGATATAATTTTTATGCAGTCTAATTAGTTGTTTCTCAAACAACAGGTTACGACTGCTGTTTGATATTCGCTAGTTAAATCTTAACTGCTAAAGGATGTGAGAATTATGGATTTATTAATCCTAATACTTACAATTATTGTAGCTATCCTAAGATACTTCAATAATTAAACATTCAGAGGGAGCTTATGCTCTCTCTTCAAACATTATTTTATCATAAAAACTTTATTTTTCAAAATACAATTCCACTTGTTTCACAGCTCCTGCTGTGAAACCTATATCGGTCTTATGAATTTTGAGGTATTTTTGTATTTTGAACTCCTATCGGAGTTCAACAGCTGGAGCTGTTGAACGAGTTAAAACTATTTATCTTTTACTTTCAATTGAAAAGCAAATAAAAATAGTCCCGTTAATAATGCCATATATAACTGACCTAATAATGCCTCTACAGATGCTATAAATCTAACATTACCGACAGGGGATAAATCACCATAACCTAATGTAGTCCACGTAACAATCGAAAAATATAAACTTGTCAAATAATCATTTTTAATGATATTTCCTGCACTACTAAACCCATTAATATAATAAAAATATGAAAATATGAAAATATTTGAAAACACTGTAATACTTATGCTCACTAATTTTAATAATACATCATTAGCTGTATATTGGTCTTGTATAATTTCATACAAACCAATCACAAAAGCGATAATATTAAAGATAATTAAAAAGATAATCATCGATTGTATTCTATCAACCAGATTTTTATTTTCTAAGTTATGTATAATAAATATGAATAATGAAAATATAAAATATGTAATAGTAATCATCTTAATTTCTCTAACTAAATTAAATTTTACTTCATACATACTATATATCCCTAAACCGCATAATAAGTCGCCTTCCCATGATGCACAACCAAAGCAGTAGTACTCTGCTCAGGGTGTATCTGGAAAGTCTCACTTAGTTCTATACCAAACTCTTCAGGTTTAAGCAAGTCAAATATTAGACGACTCTGCTCCAAGTCTGGACAGGCGGGGTAACCAAAGGAGTAGCGTGCGCCGTGGTAGCGGTTCATGCGTACATCACGTAGTGAACCACCTTCTTTTTCTGCTATACCTAAGTCTAAACGTATCTGCTTGTGTGCTACTTCTGCCAAGGCTTCGGCTAGTTCTACTGAGAGTCCATGTACCATGTTGTACTCTAGGTATTTACCTGCATCGTAAAGCTCTTTTTCATACGCTGCAAACTTTGAACCCGCAGATACACAGGTAATAGGCAATATATCATGTCTATCATGGTGGAAGAAGTCACTTAGTGCTCGATGTGGTTTACGTCCTTGTCTTGGGAAAGAAAAAGTACCTACTGCATTGCCTATAACATTGCTAAGAGGTTCACGATTTGCATTGGCATCTACATTCCATCCTTCGCCCTCATCAAAGACATACAGCTCTTGGTCATTACTTCTTACAGGGTAGTACCCATAGATAATGGTCGGTTCAAAAAGCCCTTTGTCTATAAACTCTTTTTTGAGACGCTCATAGGCTGGGTAAACTGTTTTGTCGAGCAGTTTCTGATACTCTTCTTTGCTCATACCTTTAGACTTGTATCCCCAGTGAAACTTGATGACCGTACGTTGGTTGACCCAATTAAAGACCATGTCTAAGTCCAAGTCCTCTTTTTGAAGTACTCTACGTCCCCAAAATGGTGGTGTGGGTACAGGTTGAGGCTCTGGAAGTTGTATCTCGGAAAATGGTGGTATGACCACTTTTTTCTTTACTTTCTTCTCACGCTCCATCATATCACCAGCCATACGGGTGTCAAGTCCTACAGAGTTGTCTTCGTTATATTTTTCTATGCGACTCATGGCAACAACTCCATCAAAGGCATCTCTACAGTAAAAAATAGGGCCTTTGTAGGTAGGACGACAGAAGTCATCTACAAAACTACGTGTCAATGCTGCACCACCTAAGAGTACAGGAATAGTCATACCCATCTCTGCCATCGTTTCAAGATTGTCTTTCATCACAGCTGTAGACTTTACAAGAAGTCCTGACATACCTATGGCTTGGATGGACTGACGCTCTACGACATCTAGGTACTCTTGAAGCTCTGTTTTTATCCCTACGTTGACTACTTTGTAACCGTTGTTTGAGAGGATGATGTCTACAAGGTTTTTACCCACATCATGCACATCCCCTTTGACTGTTCCTATAACCAGCGTTGTGTCAGTCTCTTTTTCCTGTTTCGTAAGGTATGGGTTTAGGTAGTCCACTGTCGTCTTCATAGTCTCTGCTGACTGAAGTACAAACGGCAACTGCATCTGCCCTGAACCAAAGAGTTCACCTACCACTTTCATAGCATCTATGAGTATCTCATTGACGATGGTGTCTGGGTGTATCTCGTGGCGTGATTCTTCAACCAGTGGTATCATACGCTCTTTGTCACCGTCTAGTAGAAGTTTGGCTATTTTCTCTTCATTCGACATTGCCAAATAGGCTTCATCATCTCCCTCTTCATCTATGGTAACATCGGAAAAATGTTCTATAAACTTAAAGAGAGAATCATCATTTGGAGAGAAAAGTAGCTCTTCACAAACTTCACGGTCTTCATCACTCATCTTCGCAAGTGGAATAATATGCTTCACATTGATAATCACTGTCGTCAAACCTGCCTGCAGACAGTGGTGTAAAAAGACTGAATTCAAGTAACGTCTGGCATTGGCATCCAGCCCAAAAGAGATGTTAGAAAGCCCCAATGTAGAACCTACTTCTGGGTGACGTTTATGTAACTCACGTATCGCCTCAAGTGTCTGTATGGCAGCATCACGGTACTCTAAATCTCCAGAACCTACTGTAAAGGTTAGCGTATCAAAGATGAGATTTCTTGGGTCTATACCATGACCATTTACCGCCATGTCATACATACGTTCTGCTTGGGCTACTTTGTCCTCTTTTGTCTTTGCCATTCCTACTTCATCAATGGTCAGACAAACTAGAGCCGTACCAAACTTCTTCGCAAGCTTACATATGGCATGAAACTTCTCTTCTCCATCTTCAAGGTTTACAGAGTTGATGATAGGTTTCCCACCAATGCACTTAAGCCCCTCTTCCATCGTATGCACACGTGTCGCATCTGGCATGAGTGGAAGTGGTATTTTCTGATTATAAAGCTCCATAATGGCTTTCATATCTTTAGCACCATCACGCCCTGCAAACTCTACGTTGACATCAAGACAATGTGCACCATCACGTACTTGTGCTTGTCCCACAGTAAGTGTACCTTCGTAGTCAGACGCGATAATGAGTTCTCTAAAAGCTTTAGACCCCGTAGAGTTGGAACGCTCTCCTATAAGCAGAGGGGCTGGCTCTTGAAAAAGCTCTGTGGTATTAAAAAGTGAAGCGATACTTGGCTCTATGCTCCCAGAGGGTGATTTAGGCTTCATGCTCCCCACAGCTTTTTTAAGTGCTTGTATATGCTGAGGCGTGGTACCACAACAACCACCCAAAAAACTCACCCCATCAAACTCAGTAAACTCCAACTGTTTGTCTGTAAATTCATCTGGTCCCATAGGGTAATAGGTGTAGCCTCCACGGTTTTGGGGAAGTCCTGCATTGGCATGCACTGAGATAGGTATATTACATAAATCTGAAAGGGTTTTGAGGTGCTTTTTCACTTGATCAGGACCGGTACCACAGTTGAAACCTAGAGAGAGAATATCAAATGGCTCCAAGATAGTCACAATCGTCGTAGCATCTGTACCTATAAGCATAGAACCAGAAAGTTCAATGGTTACAGATACCATAATAGGAAGCTCTGTACCTCTACTCTCATTAGCATCTCGACAGGCATGAAGTGCTGCTTTTATCTGCAATGGATCTTGACAGGTTTCAAGTAAGAAAATATCACATCCACCATCTATTAGTCCCTCAGCTACTATTTTGTAGCCTTCATACATCTCATCATAGTGTATGTGTCCAAGGCTTGGAAGCTTTGTTCCTGGTCCCATGGAGCCTAGTACAAAACGAGGTTGCTCAGGGGTAGAGTACTCTTCACATATCTCTTTAACAAGTGCAGCACCTTTTTTAGAAAGCTCATAAGCGCGCTCACCCATCTGATACTCATCAAGCACCCACGGCATGGTTCCAAAAGTATTAGTCTTAATCAGGTCGGCTCCAGCCATGGCATAACGCATATGTATACGTTTCAGAAGTTCAGGTGCTGTGTCAATAAGAAGTTCATTACACCCTTCTTGGTCTACACCCTTGTTATCTATCCATGCTTCTGCTGGTATATCTAAATCTTGTATCTGCGTACCCATAGCCCCATCGATGACTAAGATACGTTCATTTAAAAGTGATTGTATGGTTTCTGTTATAGACAAAAATTGCCCCTTATAATCTAATATCGTATTGTAGCAAAGTTGCTATGAAAACTCCGATACAATGTGTCTGATTTATATGACACTAACCCAAATAACGAAATAGAAAAATAACCAAACAAGAGGAAATATCGTATAATA
>VCAW01000076.1 GCA_013607775.1 Campylobacterota bacterium
ATGAATTCATACCATATTATAACAGAGGAGGAGTTAACCGACTAGCCCACTTATCCAATTTATACGCGCAGAAGGATTTCTTTTGAATTTATAGTAGATGTAGTTAATATAAAATATTGGAAGTTGTAGAAAAGCTTAGATTTGGTGCATATTTATTCTAACGGTGTGAGTGGAGAGAGGAAGCATACATATAGTATGTGACCGAACGGAACGAAGCCGTTCGGATAAAGATGTGCCGAAGCTAAGCTTTTATACTCTTGCTTCTTCGCGGCGCTGTAGTCTTTCCCAATCCGCATCAATATCAGATTGAATTTTTTCAATGATATGTTTATACTCTGGTTTAAACAAGTGTTTGTAACGTCCTTGAGCACCAAGGTAATCTTCTACTTTCAAGATATTTTTTGGTCTGTAAAGAATGTTAAGCTCATGCCCATCAATGATTTCATACATTGGGAACATCAAAGAATCTACCGCTAAGTCAGTGATAGCGATAGTATCTTTTGGCTCAAATTTCCACTCTGTACAACATGGAGAAACCGTGTTAATGAAACAAGGTCCTTCAGTCTCAAGTGCTTTTTGGAAACCTTTAGCCATCATTTTCCATTTGTTTGGAGAAAGTTGTGCAACATAAGGAGAACCATGCGCTGCCATAATAGAAACAATGTCTTTCTTCTTCTCTTTTTTACCATATGAGTGTGTACCTGCAACAGATGTTGAAGTAGTCGCCCCGATAGGTGTTGCTGATGATCTTTGTCCACCTGTGTTTGCATAGTTTTCATTGTCTAGACAAATGTATGTAAAGTCATGTTGTCTTTCAAATGCACCAGAAAGCCATTGGAAACCAATATCAAAAGTAGAACCGTCACCACCGAATGCTACAAATTTAACTGGAGCATCGTTGTCTTTAAGTGTACCTTTTTTCTTTCTTACTTTATGCATTACTTGTGCAGCAGAAACTGAAGTTGCAGCATTTTCAAATCCGATATGGATCCAAGATGTATCCCATGAAGTAAATGGATAAACGGCTGTTGATACTTCAAGACATCCTGTATTTGCTGAAACAACCAAGTTGTCATCTGTACAGTTCATAAGTTCTCTAACAATCATAGAGTGCGCACAACCAGGACAGAGAGTATGTGCACCCTCAAATCTATCGTTGTTTGTTGAAAATTCTTTTAAGTTTTTTATTGATGTAATAGCCATTTTAGCTCCTTTCTGTCTTAAAGAAACTAAGTTTAGGTCCTCTAAGATTTACAAATTGTTGAATATCAGTTGTTATATGTCCAGCATCTGCATTTGCCTGTTGCTCTCTAAACATCTCTTTAATGTTTTCAATAGAAAGATCTCTACCACCAAGACCATAAATATAATTTGTTACAAGTGGTCTTGACTGAGATGTCATCATCGCTGCTGCTACTTCATTATAGAATGCACCCATAGCACCCCCTGGAGATGAACGGTCAGTTACGGCGATAGATTTACACCCTTTAAGTGCTTCTCTTACTTCTTCATAAGGGAAAGGTCTAAAGACTCTTATCGCAACAACACCTGCTTTTATGCCTTCTTTTCTTATCTCTTTTGCTGCAACTCTTGCTGATTCTACTGTAGAACCAAGACCAATCACACATACATCAGCATCTTCCATATCATATGTTTCAATTCTTTTGTATTCTCTACCTGTAAGCTCTTTAAACTCAGCAAATACAGAATCAATTACAGGTACTGAATCCATAATGGCTTTGTGTTGTTTCGCTTTATGCTCAAAGTGCCAATCTTCTTCTGTCTGTGCACCATAAGTTACAGGTCTAGAGAAGTCTAGCATATCATCAACAGGGTCAATAACACCAACAAATTTCTTTGCTGCTTCATTTGATAATGGATATACATTTTGTGCTGTATGTGATGTGATAAATCCATCTTGGTGAACCATCATTGGTAATCTAACATCATGATGCTCTGCAATTCTAAACGCACAAAGTGCAAGGTCATAGGCTTCCTGTGCATTAAATGCTGATGCCTGTAACCAACCAGAATCACGTCCAAGGTACATATCTGCATGGTCACCACGTACGTTAAGTGGTGCAGCAAGTGCACGGTTAACCACGTTTAGAACGATAGGAAGTCTCATACCAGATGCTTGGTAAAGTACCTCAACCATCAGTGCAAAACCTTGTGAAGATGTTGCTGTTGATACACGTCCACCGGCAGCTGATGCACCGATACATCCTGACATTGCAGCATGCTCAGACTCAACCATGATGAATTCACCATCGATGTAACCATTACCTACGTATGAACCATAGTTTTCAACAATTGGTGTTGATGGTGTAATAGGATATGCTACAACAACATCTACATCTGCTTGTCTTAGTGCTTGAGATGCTGCGTAGTTACCATCCCAAACTTCTCTTTCATTTACTTCAAATTCTACTGCCATTGTGTACCCTTATTTCTTTTCTTTTTTCTTTTTCTCAGGCCATGACGCTAGTGCATCCCCAAGATCTTCATATTCACTAAACATAAGAAGTGATTTTGGGTTTGTAGGACATACTTCCACACAAACCTCACACCCTTTACAGTGGTCATAGTCAATTCCAAGCATCTGCTTATCTCTTGATAAGATAGATGAATCTGGACACCATACCCAACAGTTCTGACAGTCAATACAAACGTCAATGTTGAATACTGGTTTAATAACTCTCCATGATGCAACTGTTGCAGTATATGAATTATAGTTCGAGTACTCTCTCTCTTCAGCTTTTTGGAATGCAACTTTTGATGCATCACCCTCAAATGAAGGAAGTACAGAACCTTGTGTTACTTCATCCCAACCAAGTAAATCTTCACCTGCTTCAAGCTGAAAAAGTCCTCTGTTTTCATTTGCTTTTAATTTTAAGTCTTGTTGTTCTATTGACATAATCACCCTTCTCTAGTTAACTTCATTGTATGCTCTGGTAATTGCTTCCATGTTAGCATCAATAATTTTTTGTGGGAACTTTGCAAGTACCCTTTTCATATTTTCCAAGAAATAATCTAATTCAAACATACCAGAAACTTTACAGAATGCACCTAGCATAGGTGAATTCGGCATAGATCTTTTAATAGTATCTAATGAAATTTGAACACAATCAACAACGTATACTCTATCTTTCTTATCATGTAATGCAGGGATCGCTTCGATAAGTTCTTCTTTCGAAAGGTGTGAAGTGATAATATATTTTGTTGTCTCTTTATCATTCATAGTAATATTATCAGTCATCGCCAATGCTGGGTCAATCACAAGTACATAATCTGGCATCATAAATTTTGCATGATCAAAAATCTGCTCATCATCGATTCTGTTATATGCTCTTAGTGCTGCCCCTCTTTTTGCAGAACCATACAATGCAAATGCCTGTACTTCTTTCCCTGTTGTTGCAACAACATCGCCCAGTCCTTTGGCACCAGATACGGCACCTTGACCAGCACGGCTGTGCCATCTAATTTCTGTCATAATATCTCCTATTAAAATTATAAAACCCACTGAAAGAAAGAGACACAGATAGGTCTCTCCATTTCAGTGGGTTCTATAGTAATATTTTTCCTATTGTAATTCCCACACTCTTAAAAGGTGTTGAAATTATAATTTTTTTAACGCTATGCTATTTGTTTGCTATGAATTGCACCGCTTCGTAAGCGTTTTGATAGATATTATCAGTACATTTTGCTAAACTTTCAATAGTGCCATAACCACATGTAACTCCCACAGAGCCTACTTCTGCAGACTTGGCTGCCAACATATCCATACAAGTATCACCTATCATCCAAATATTATTTGTATCACTTGGTAACTTTGCGAGTGCTTTTTGTATGGGTTCAGGGTCTGGTTTAGGATTTTGGACATCTTCTCTTCCTATAAGGACAGCAAAATAGTCCATTAATCCCATATGTTCAAGTAGTTCAACTGAATATTTTGCCGTCTTTGTGGTGACTACACCTAAAGTGGCGTGTTTATGAGCTAATTCTACCGCTTTTTTTGCATCTTTTAACAAAAACGTTTTGCACAAAATATCTGACGATAATGCATCTTATATGCATCCACATATTCCCATACTTTCTTTTCTTCTACCCCTAATGTTGTAAACATAGCATCCAAAGGGTGTCCTATTTCTGCTTTAATCGCTTCATCACTTGGGACTTCCTCATTAAAGTGTTTAAAAGCTACAGCAAAGCTCTCTAAAATGGCTTCAGTAGAATCAATCAGTGTGCCGTCTAAATCAAATAGTATTATCATGGTATCTCTTTCATTTTTGGTGCTGAGGCAAGTAACCTTTGCGTATAAGGATGTTGAGGGTTTTGCATCACCTCTTCTACATCGCCTTGTTCTACAATCTTCCCCTCTTTCATCACCGCCACCTCATCGGCTATCATAGGGACGATAGATAGGTCATGCGTAATAAAAAGGTACGAGACACCTGACTCAACCTGCAGTTTTTCAAGCAGTGCCAACACTTGCGTACGTACTGAAACATCCAGTGCAGACGTAGGCTCATCACAGATAATAAGCTCCGGCTCCACTGCCAATGCTCTGGCTATGCCTATACGTTGGCGCTGTCCTCCAGAAAATTCATGCGGATATCGGTGCATATGACTTGCTTCCAAATCTACTTTTAAAAGTAACGACGCAATATACTTATCTTGTGCAACCTTTTCTTTGGGTCCTATACCTAAACTTATCATCCCTTCTCTAATAATGTTGGCTATGGTCATACGAGGATTCAATGCAGAAAAGGGGTCTTGAAAAACTACTTGTATTTTACGTCTATACGGCATGAGAGCTTTTTTGTCTAAAGTACCAAGATTTTGATTTTCAAAACGTACCGTTCCTTTTGTCTCATCCAAGAGCGAAAGAATAGCTTTACCAATGGTACTTTTTCCACTTCCTGACTCACCAACCAATGCCAGCGTCTTTCCTTTACCAATCGAGAAAGAGACATCATCAACCACTTTTACAACGCCCACAGTTCTTTGAAACAAACCTTTTTTAATAGGAAAATGCACTTTCAAGTTTTTTACTTCAAGTAGGGGCTCATTTTCTTTCTTTTCGGAGTGAAATACTTTTTTTACTTTAATATCTGCCAATAAACGTTGTGTATAAGGATGCTTGGGATGTGTAAAAAAATCTTTACACACTGCCTGTTCAACTATCTTTCCTTCTTTCATCACTGCAACCCTATCTGCCATTTCAGAAACGACAGCCATATCATGGGTGATAAACAAAATAGAAAGCTCCCTTTGCTTACATATATCTTTAAGTAATTGAAGTACCTGTGCCTGTATCGTTACATCCAAAGCTGTCGTAGGTTCATCGGCTATAAGCAAATCCGGTTCACAGGCAAGTGCAATAGCTATCATGACCCTTTGTTTCTGTCCCCCTGAGAGTTGGTGTGGGTACCAATGGTAACGTGTTTCAGGCTCTTTTAACGCCACTTCACGGAACAACGAGAGTACTCTCTCTTTCATCTCCTCTTTCTTGAGCCCTAAATGTATCTGCAAGACTTCGGCAACCTGCGCACCTACTGTCATCACAGGATTAAGTGCAGACATAGGCTCTTGGAAAATCATAGCAATAGACTTGCCGCGTACTTTCTGCATCTTCGATTCTGAAAGAGCAAACAGAGATTTCTCTTTCAGACAGATATTTCCTGAAGTAACCGTGATGGCTTCAGGCAATAATTGCATAATGGCTAAAGAGGTAAGTGATTTTCCAGACCCAGACTCTCCTACTAATGAAAAGATTTCACCATGCTTTATCTCAAAACTAATGTTGTCGAGTAGTTTGTCCTTTCCTACATTCAAAGAGAGGTTCTTTACTGTTAATATACTACTCATGTATTATTCCTAGGGTCAAGTACTTTTTGAATACGGTCAGAAAAGAGGTTTGCAGCAAGTACTAAAATAAACATAAATACAAATGCAGAAAAGAGAGACCACCAAACCATTGGCTCTCGTGCCATCTCCAGTCGTGCCTGATTGATCATATTTCCCCAAGAGTGCATAGTAGGATCCACTCCCACACCTACATAAGAGAGTACCGCTTCTGCCAAGACCAATCCTGAAAAATCCAGTACCACAGAAATCAAAATGATATGCATGAGATTTGGTACGATATGTCTACGAATAATGGTAAATCTACTCACACCAAACACTTTTGCAGCTGTAACAAACTCCATCTGTGAAATCTTCAGTGTCTCAGCCCTAAGAAGTCTACACAAACTTGTCCATGAGGTAATCCCCAGAATAATGATAAGAAACAATAGACGTAAATCTGAACGTTCCAGTGTTGTTTCAAACCATGTAGGATGGTTATCCATCATCACCTGCATAGAGAGAACCCCTGCTGCGATAAGAAGTACCCCGGGGATAGACGATAAAGTAGTATAGAGGTATTGAATAACATCATCTACCCAACCACCAAACAGCCCGGCACTCACACCCAAGACAACTGCAACAGGTAACATAATCAATGTCGTAAGGATACCTATAAGTACCCCTGTACGTATGCTTTTGAAACTTTGGTAAAGCACATCACCCCCCACCTTGTCAGTGCCTAAAACATGATAGGAGTAACTCAACATATAGAGCCATACAAAAGTGATAACCAAAAGCATAAACGTCACATAGGCTGTACGCCATGGCAAGGTACTTTTACCTTTGACTATCTCTCTGCATGCCTCCACAAATCTTCTTTTCTCCCGCCACCATATATGAAGCAGTACAAGTAATATACTTACAACGATACCTACACCTAAAGCCCTCAATGATTTACCCATAAAAGCATCCTCAGAAGAGACATGCTTTAAAGGAAGATAGACCTGTTTTGTTTTCCCCTCTTTATCAACCACAATAGAACTTGTATACTCCACTGTAGCAAATGGTGCTGAGTAGGTACGTTCTGTATGTTGAATGTTATGTGCAAACATCAAGTCAAGCAAAGAAACCATCTGCGTTTCATACATGACCGTTTGACTCTTTTGTGCTTCATCCGGCAGAGCCAAACGTAGATGTATAGAATCTAAAAGTGTAAAAAACAGGTAAAACAGAAGTACCACTGAAGATGCCATCGCTATACCTGACTTGAAAATGGTATACCAAGTTTTTTTGATGTGAGGAGAACGTAAAATGACCCATGCCCATATCAACAGTACCACAACCAATGCCCATACCAATACATCTGTCCAAAGTAAAACCAGTTTCATAGCTTCACCCTTGGATCAAAAAGTGTATAGGAGATATCTGTTAAGATTAACCCTACGATATAGAGCACAGAACCTAAAAAAACCATAGCTTTTACGATAGCAAAATCTTGCGAATTAATCGCATCAATCGTGTAAGAACCAAGTCCTGGAATACCAAAAAAGGACTCCATAATCAAACTCCCCATAAATAGGGAGGGGATAATGACTACCACACCCGTCAATATAGGTAACATACCATTACGTAACACATGTCCAAACAGTACTTTAATTTCAGAAAGTCCTTTGGCACGTGCAGTACGTACATAGTCTTGGTTTATCTGCTCCAAAAAGATACTTCTATACCAACGTACTCCAGAGCCTATGCCTGCAAATACACCGATAAAAACTGGTAAGAGGATGAACTTTACCCCATCCCATCCACTCTCATAGCCCGATATTGGCACCCAGTGCCATATTTTAGAAAATAGCACCTGCCCTGCGATAATATAAAAAAGTCCGGAAATTGACATAATCATCACGGCAACAACCATCATACTTGTATCGAGTAAAGAGCCTCTAAAAAGCACCAAAAGCAATGCCAAACTAATATTTGTAATCAGCGCGATAATAAATGTAGGCAAAGCGATAGAAAGGCTGGGTATCATACGCACTTTAATGTCAGCACCTATGTCACGGTTACTATCTGAAAAACCAAAATCAAAAGAGAACAGTTTCAGTGACTCCTGCACAAAAAGTGTATGGGTCACTTTAGACAAGCCCTCTTCTTTTGTATTGATAAACAGAGGCTTGTCATACCCTCTCTCCTCTTTCCAAGACTCTATAAGTTCTGGGGTTACCTGTTTAGCTCCGAGCTGCGCCCTTGCCATATCATCGGGACTGTTTACCATAAAAAAGAGCATAAAGGTAATGAGGTTCACCCCTATAAGTATAGGTATGGCGTACAAAATACGTTTTATAATATAGGCTAACATTCCTGCTCCTCTTGAAGGATGACTCTATTTTGTCTGTTTCTATAAATATATCTCAATGAAAATATCAATAAAAGTATAAAGATTCCGATGAAATACAAAGGTTGAATAACAGGTTGATTCCACTTTTGCTGTTTTTTGATTCTAAGCGACGCATCAATTCGTTTATATTTTAAGGTATTATTTGCCATAGCATTTGGAACCACATTTCGATACCATGCATGCGACAACGCCAAAGATTTAGGATGTACACCCCATACCCAAGGGGCATCTTCTCTGCTAATCTGTATCATTTGACGTATAATCTCCATTCTTTCAGGAATGTTTTTCATGGTTTTCATTTTTTCAAACAGTCTATCAAACAGAGGATTTTTATAGTTTGACGAATTAATCCCTGCTCCGTTTGTATCTACAGAGGCATTGGCACCATAGAGTAAAAAAAGGAAATTCTCAGGGTCAGGATAGTCTGCATTCCAACCCCACGAGAAGAGTTGTGCCTTTCCCTTACGTACTTTATCCTGAAAACGGTTATAGTCAGTTGCGCGTATCACTAGCTGTATCCCCAGAGCATCAAACTGTTTACGATACCAGTCCATCAATGCCCTGTCATCAGGACCTGTAGCTGTCGTATCATAATAGAGTTTGAGTGGCTTGCCTGTCTTTTTAGAAATACCGTTTGGATATCCTGCTTCAGACAATAGTTTTTTAGCCTCAGCCAATGATTTACGTACACGCTTACCATCTATCCAATCATAGACTACTTTATTGGTACCTTTTTCTCCCTCTTCATGTCCAAAAATCCCTGGAGGAATCACATCTTGGGCAGCGATACCTCTTTCGTTCATAAAGATGGAGATGTACTCCTCTTCATTGATAGCAATACTTATAGCCTGTCTTAATTTTTTAGCTGAATCTGTGTATCCACCTACGATGGGGTCTACCATATTAAATGCCAAATAAAAAATGGAAGGTTGTACAGAACCCATCAGTGATATACCTTTTTGCTGCATTTCCTGACTTAAACCCATTGATCCAGAAGAAGATATCTGTACCGCTTGATCAAACGCTTCAGAGCTGATACCTGAAGCATCATAATAGCCTTGCAAAAACTTATTCCACAAAGGAATACTCTCTTTTTCTAACGCATAGATAACTTCATCGATAAATGGCAGTTTTTTTCCGCTATCTTCAGAATTTGAAGCAGGATAACGTTCGTCATGAAAATGTGGGTTTTTCAGTAGACGCATCTGTTTATTTGGATTGTTTTCTGCCAAATAGTATGGTCCTGTACCGACAGGATACCAATTGAGTGTCAAATTTTTAGCTATCAAACCTTTTTGCTGATAAAAAAGATCTGCCTCCCAAGGGATAGGTGCAAAAAAGTTCATCGACAACCAATAAAGAAACTGTGGATACTTACCTTTTATCTCTATGAGTAAAGTCTTCTCATCTATAACCTTCACCCCATCAATATTATAGTCACGAAGGTCAAGCTTCTCCCCTTTTTTCTTTTTCTCTTTTGCTATTTTATTTAATCTATCTGTATAGGATTTCAACCCTACAATATATGTTTGCATACTGTCTAAAATCGGTGAATGGTTTGCTCTTACTCCCATACGCTTTATGGCATAGGCATAATCTTCTGCTTTTAAGTGACGTGTCCATTGCTTTTCAAAGTCATTCAGCGTATCAATTTTCTCCAAAACCTCTTTACTCAATGCGCTATACAGTAAGTCACCCTTGGCATCTTTTACAAATGCCGGATGATCTTGATACATCACATCATCTCTGAGTGTTAAACGATATTCACTAAATGCCACTTCTTTGTCATTTTCATCCACCTCTTGGTGTGCTTTATTCAGGTAGCGTATTGTTGGCATTTTGGTGAGTGTCAATGGTTCTAGTTTGTAGGGTCTTTGCAAGTAGTTATATTGTAAAGGTGGTTCATAAATTTGAGAGATAAATGCCCACTCATTTGCATTATATGAGATAACCGGATCCAGTCTTTTAGGAGGAAGAGAGAAAGAGGTAAAAAGTGTATTGGATGCACTCTGTTCTTTGCTATGCGGATTGTTCCACACATCGGCATGAAGAGATATACATATCATCATTAATATATATATCTTAAGCATACCAGTCTGCATATAGTGCGTCTACCTTATCATGAACTTTGTACGCTAATTATATCAGAGCTAAAATACTATTATACTTTAGTTAATTCACACTTTATTTATCTTTATTTCATCAATAATACTTATTAGACTTATCATATTATTTATATGTATAAAGAATTTACTTAATACGTCAAAAGTAAGTTTTTTTTAATATTCATTATAAATATTATAAATTTTAATAATCCTTTAAATAATGATGTTCTAGAATAAGTAGAATCAAATTAACTAAAGAAGGAAGACTATGGCACGATTAGTAATAATGGGTGGTGGTATTTCAGGGCATACTACCGCAACATTTGCAAAAAAATGGCTTGGAAACGATCACGAAGTAGTGGTGGTAACACCTAACGCACAATGGAACTGGATCCCATCTAACATTTGGGTAGGTGTAGGACAGATGCAAAAGAAAGATGTTGTTTTCCCACTTGCTCCTATCTACAAAAAAGCAGGTATTGACTACAGACAAGCACTTGCTACAGAAATTCACCCAAATGGTAAAGAAGGAAGCGATAAACCATATATCGTTATCCAATCTACCAAAGAGGGTGAAGAAGGAAAAACTGAAGAGATTGAATACGACTACTTGGTCAATGCAACAGGACCAAAACTAAACTTTGATGCTACACCTGGTCTAGGTGATGGTAAGGGACAAATGGGAACAAATACTGTTTCTGTATGTACTGCAGACCACGCCGTGCACGCAAACTTAGAGCTTAAACAAGTATTTGAAAAAGCTAAAAAGGGTGAGAGACAAAAGATTCTTGTAGGTACAGGTCATGGTATGTGTACTTGTCAAGGTGCTGCATTTGAGTACATCTTTAACATCGAACATGAAGCCAGAAAAGCAGGCGTAAGAGATATGCTAGACATCAAATGGATCTCTAACGAATCATTCCTTGGTGACTTTGGTATGGGTGGTCTTCACATGAAAGTAGGCGGATATGCAGTCTCTTCTAAACTTTTTGCAGAATCACTCTATGCAGAAAGAAATGTTGACTGGATTATTGGTGCACATACGTCTAAAGTAGAAGCAGGAAAAATTGAGTATGAACTACTTGATGGTACAAAACATGAAGAGACATTTGACTTTGCTATGCTCATTCCACCATTTGCCGGTGTAGGATTTAAAGCCTATGACAAAGATGGTTCAGACATGACTGATGTACTTTTTGCACCAAACGGATTTATGAAAGTAGATGCAAAATATGATGCAGGTGCGTATGAAAACTGGAAAGCAAGTGACTGGCCAAGAACCTACCAAAACCCTACATTTGACAACATCTTTGCAGCAGGTATTGCCTTTGCACCACCACACCTTATCTCTAAGCCTATGAGCTCACCAAACGGTACACCGATTAACCCTACACCACCTAGAACAGGTATGCCAGCAGGTATCATCGGTAAAGCAGTTGCTCATTCAGTTTGTGATATGATTAAAAACGGTAAAGATGCACATTTACATGAAGCATCTATGGCAGAGATGGGTGCAGCATGTGTTGCAAGTGCCGGTAAAGGAATTTTTGATGGTACAGCAGCAGCGATGACTGTTTATCCTGTGGTTCCTGACTTTGAAAAATACCCGGGAACAGGTAGAGATACAGACTATACTTTCGGTGAAATCGGTCTTGCAGGACACTGGATTAAACATATCTTACACCATATGTTTATCTACAAAGCAAAACTCAAGCCAGGTTGGACGCTTATCCCAGAATAAGCCCAGCGTCGTATACTATATAACTAAAGGAGAATATTATGAAACAAGAAGAAGCAAACTTCGCAAAAAGTGACCAATTTAATTTAACAATGATTCCAGGAAAATTTGCACGTGCAATGCGTACATGTAAAATCTGGCAACTATTTAGATTTATGGTGATTAACATCAAAATGCTCATCGTAGTGAGCAAAAGTCACTAAACCTCTTGTACCCTAGCTATCTAGGGTACAATCAAACGTTTATCCTATTTTTAACAATCCCCTAAAAATAACATAAGTGTTTAAAGAGAGCCCATGATTAAAGAGATTATTACTTACCCAACTGTTGAGAGTTTAGAATTTGGTGGAGTGGTACGTCACTTTGATGAAACACTCTTAGAAACGATACAGGATCTCAAAGATACTATTGTCGCTAATAACATAGAATCATTGTCTGCCTTTCAGATAGGTTCACCTCTCGCCGTCTTTGTTATCTTGCAAGACAATGGTGAATTTTTAGAAATCATCAATCCTGTTATCATTACCAGAGAGGGTGTCGTACATCCTACGGAAACAACTGCCTATTTCCCTGGACTAAGTGCAACAACCAAACGCTATGAAAAGATAAAAATCACTTATGAAGATGCTACGGGGAAACAACAGTTTCTGGACGCAGAAGGCAAATTGGCTATACAGATACAACGTAAAAGTGATTATCTTTTAGGTGCAAACTTTAGAATACGTATGAGCAAAGAAGAACAGCAACTTTTTGATGCCAAATTAGAATATGGTACCGATGCATTCAAAAACAATGACTGCCCTACGACATTTAAACGAGATAGCATCTTACGTGTTATTAAATATGGACTCTATGCAGGTATTATAGGTATTATCTTAAGCTTTTTCCTGTCAGCATCTAATGTAGCAGTGCTAAAAACATACGAAGAGTACTTAAGTATGACACTACTTGGTCTGCTTGTTATTTACTTTTTTTATGCACAATATGAGGGGAGACAATATACCAATTGTTCATCTTGTCAATTGGGAAATATTGTAGGTACAGCTACCATACAAGGGAGTAAGATACTACTTCTTTTTCTTGCTAGTTATTTTATACTCTAACCCTTTAGGGCACCTCTAAAGTAACAAGCAAAGGCAACATACCAAAATAAGACAACGTACCAAAAGCCTGATCTATCTTTGCATCAGGTTTTATCTCTAGTATCATCTCTTTAATAACCTCATCGCTCAAATCACCCAAATACTCACCCTCACCATGGTCTTCTTTATAGAGCTTTACTAAACGATGTGTTGGTTTTGTTTCTTCATATTTCCAAATTGTCATAGGGCTACCTTGTAGTTATTAAAGGGATTATACTTTGATTTTGTTAATGTTTGTTGGAAGTGATAAAATAGGGAAATAATTTTGCAAGAGAAAAACTCTTGCAAAGAGGTAAAAGCTTCCAAAGAAATCTTTGAAAGAAGCTTTCGAAAAAATAATCGAAAGGTATCGACTATCTTTTTGAGAATTGTGGAGAACGTCTCGCTTTTTTCTTACCTGGTTTCTTACGCTCAACAACTCTAGAGTCACGAGTAAGAAGACCTTCTGGTTTAAGGATAGCTCTAAATGTTGGTTCAAACTCTACCAACGCTTTAGTGATACCATGCTTTAAAGCATCTGCTTGTGCAGAGTAACCACCACCAAGTGTAGTTGCTTTAATATTCATGCTGTCTAGTTGCTTAGTAAGCTCTAGTGGAAGTCTCACTTTCATTTTAAGTGTTTCGTGTCCACCTAACCATTGGTCAAGTGTTTTACCATTGATAAGTATTTCACCGTTACCTGGAGTCATCCAAACTTTAGCGATAGCCGCTTTTCTTTTTCCTGTTGCATAAATAGTTGCCATGATTACGCTTCCTTATTGATTTGTGCTGTATGTGGGTGCTCAGAACCTGCATACACTTTAAGTTTTTTAAGCATTGCTCTACCAAGAGTAGTCTTAGGAAGCATACCACGAACAGCCAATCTGAAAAGTTTTTCAGTTTTGTTTTCTAGCATGTCATCAAGTTTTTTACTTTTAGTTGAACCAAAGTAACCAGAGTGAGTAAAGTACTCTTTTTGCTCCAATTTGTTTCCTGAGAATTTTGCTTTTTCAGCGTTGATGATAACTACGTAGTCACCACAGTCTACATTTGGTGTAAATGATGGTTTATGTTTACCTCTAAGAAGTGTTGCTACTTCAGTTAAGATACGACCAAAAGTTTTACCTTCAGCATCGATCAAAACCCAGTCACGTGTAACTTCAGCAGGTTTAAGTACCTTTGTCATTTTCATGATAATCCTTGTTTTATGAGAGTCTAAACTCTTTTTGTGGACGGATTGTACCCACTTAACCTTAATATTTTTTTAAATTCAGTTTAGTTTAAGTTTAAAAGAGAAATTCCTTCATTTGTCAGGTAAATAATCATCCCCTCCGTTCTTTTCCCTGTAATATCTGTAATCGCTTTTTTATAATAGCCCACTTGCTTCTGATGTTTCAAGCCATATTTTTTAGAACTCTTATAATCTATAACCAAATTATACGCTTCATATTCCAAAAGCAAATCTATTTGCTTGAGTTCTCCCTCATAAGAGAGCGACTGCTCTTTACGTACCTTTGCACCTTGTAACAATGCCTGAAATGACACATCAGCAATAAGCAAACCTACTCGTTTTTCTATCTCATACATACTCTCTTTTAGAAGTTGTTGTCCATATCTGTTTTGCACCGCCATCATAGCTAGATCTAGACTCTCTTCATCAAAACTACCCAACATCTCTAAGGCATAGTGCAAAGCCGTACCAAAAAGTATGGCTTCATAATCTTTCTCTTCTTCGTCTTCATGTTCTGGTGTCTCTTGCGTACCGTAGTTTGTGATGACAGTCTTGCCTTCGACAGGCTCAGGCACCAAGTTTTTTTCCGTAGGCTGAGCCTGTCGAAGCCCACCCACAGACATCACCTCCATGCCCAATGCATCAAAGATGGAATCTTTAGGCTTTCGTATGACTATCATGCCTTCAACAGCACGGGTTAGTGCCACGTAGAGTACATTCATACCGTCTTTTTCTGCCGATACTTTTCGCTCTTCAACTATCTGTGCATACTCTCTGTCAAAATTTTCTCTACCTTGGGTACGGTAGAGTATCTTGTCTATGTATAAGCTCTCATCATAGTGATAAAGAAGTGCAGACTTATCACTATTTTTTCTTGTAAGTTTATCTAAGAGTATTACATACTCAAACTCCAAACCTTTAGATCCATGAATCGTCATGATCTTCGCACCATGTACTGTGTTGGAAGCTACTGCGATGCTGGAACCGTGAAACTCCTCTACAAAAGTTGGAATATCACTATAGTTAGAGGCAAACTCCAAGAGCTTCAATACATTCAAGTCCTCATCGAAGTATCCAAACTCACGGACAAGTCTATCTACCACCTGCAAAGGCGACATAAATGCAGAGAACCATGAAACATCTACATCCTCCAATGACTTCCCAACGCTGTTCAACATCGCCTGTGCATCTATCTTCTCACCAAAGAACAGATACTCTGTCATAGCAACAAGTGCTGCAATTTTTGGCATATTTTTGAGAGAAGAAGAGGTTTTTAACAATGTCTCTATTCCCTCATGCTGACAGGCTTCTTGCAAAGTCTGTCCATCTTTGTTAGTAGAGACTAAAAAAGCAATATCATCTACATTCACACCCAAATCCAGAAGTCTTTTAGCCTGTTTCACTGCTTCGTCTATGAGTTCTTCTGACTCTAGCACTTCCACATAGCCTTCACTTGCTCCCTCTCTACTCTTTTGGGGAACATACCCTTGCATCGCAGGTTCAAACCAACGGTTCACCTGTTCCACCACATTTTTACTACTTCGGTAGTTAGTATCCATTGGTAGTATCTCTACCCCATAGTCATGGGCTACCTTGTCAAATAGTTCTTCTACTCCACCACGGAAACGGTAGAGTGACTGCTTGGTATCACCCACATAAAAGAAGCTTCTAAACTCACTCTGTCCTGAGCCTGCAAATATCTCATCTATGAGTGGTTTAAGCAACAAAAACTGCAAGGTAGAAGTGTCTTGAAACTCATCAAGCAGTATGTGTTTAAATTTGGAGTCTATCTTGAAGTACAAAAACTCTTTGCTGATACTCTCATGTAACAATCTATAGGTAAAGTAAGTCAAGTCATCAAAACTCAACACTCCAGAACTTTTTGCATTGGTAATGTTGGCATTACGATAATAGGCATAGATGTTAAAAAGATTATGCAAGACGATGGCCTCTTTCGCTTCTGCCCATTTTGCCAGTTCTATTTTAAGATACGCATAGAGTCCTTCTATCTCATCATTGGCTACCTTTTTGTACCAAGAGTGTTCTCCTAGAGTCTCTTTTTCAAAAAGTGACTTACCAAAGAGTTCTTTGATGCTCTTTGTCTCAAACTGTTTCATGCACCGTGGGGCTGCACTAGCATCAACAAGTGCCTTTATCATCTTTAGACGCAAGACCTCACAGGCTTCTTCTTGTTTAGCTAAAACTAGACTAGACTTTTTTTGTTCAGGCAGTAAAGGATCCACCTTATAAAAGTTCTGCATTAAGTCAAAGATTTTTCCAAAGCGTTTATCTTCTATATCCATAGCCAGCTTTACAAGATTTGAGAGTAGACCATTGGATTGCACTTCATCTAAAAAGTGTTTCTCCAGCTCATCTGTACCTTGCTCTTTAGTCACAAAGTCAGGCTCTAGCCCCAACTCCAAGGAGCTAGAGCGCAATATACTAGAAAAAAAGCTGTCAAGTGTCACGATGTACGAAGTATGCGATAGAAACCTAGCCAATACCTCTGGCTGCTTCGTAAACAGATCCTCTCTACTCAGCCCTGTCTCTACCAACACAGCATCCAAAAATGCTTCATTATCCCCAAGGTTACGAAGCGAATCCACCACCCTCTGACGCATCTCTGCTGCTGCTTTGTTGGTAAAGGTAGCAGCCAGTATGCTAGAGGGTGACTCACCCATGAAAAGTAGTGAGATGTAGCGAACAGAGAGTGCAAAGGTTTTGCCTGAACCTGCAGCGGATGAGAGGGCTAGGTGGGGGTTGAAGCTATTACCAATTTTATTCATTATTTATGTTCACCTTCAATAGCACGATGATTTTTCTTAATATTCTCCAATAGCTCCATACCATATTTACGTAAATATGGATTCCTTTGTCCAAAAAATAAAGCAATATTATGTGTATCTCTATTTTGAAAATATTCCACAATTTTTTCATAAGGATTATGAATCATTACTTCAAAATCAAGAATAGATACAAAAATAATATTATGTTTATGTAAACTATTTCTTGAAGCTTTTAAATCTAAAAAAAATGAATCCATTATAGGGATATGTGTATATACTACAATAATTCCATATTTATCTTCTGTTTTTAAATAGTTAAAACAAGATTCAATTTGAGATATAGCATCTTTAACTCTCTTTTCCATTTGTCTGTCAATATTTTTAATACTACCATTAAGAAGTATTTCTTCATCAATATGCAATAATTTCGCTTCTATTACAATACTACTATTATCTTTAGCAAGAAAAAATTCTGCTCTTTTTTTCTTTGCAGTATCATCGATAATACTATTACAATCATGAAAATAATGATTATGTGCAGAAGTTGTTAAGTCTTTTATATATTTTTCAAAAGTATTACCAAAGTTTCGTCTAAATATTTCTGATTTATTCTGTTCAATCATAATTGTAAATATTTTATATGTCAATGCTTCTATTAAAATAAATGACGAAGGTATAAAATAATAATCATTTATTAAATCTATTATTGGATATTGACTAATAAATCGTATTGACTTAATCTTTCTTTTATCAATTCCCAAATTTTTTAATTCAAGTTTATATGATTTTAAGGACTTTGAAAAAATATTTAAAAACAATTCAATATTTTTTTTACTAATATTTCCATTCCACTCTTTCAAAAGTTCTGTTATGTCAGTACTTGAAAAAGGCATATTTATATCTTTATGTGCATCAACAACCCAATAAAATATCGCTATTTGGTTAGGAGAGAGTCCTACTTTATTTTTTATATTTTCTTCAATGTTACCATATAACTTAATCAGTCGTCCAAGACTATTCCCAATCGGTGCATAGTTTTTTAGTTGCTCGTACATATATTTCGACATTGCCAAAGATGAAGAATAATTTAATTCTTCCGAAAAATTAATTTTATCTATATCTTCACTATTTATATATAATCTTATAAATTCATAATAATCCTCTACACTCGGTAAATCATTCATATTAACTTTGAGATTTTTATCATCCCCTATTCGTATTGATAAATCAACAATAATTGGATACCAATTAGAATTTTGTAACATAAACAAATGAAGATCATTTTTAGTCATATTTTTAATTTCTTCTTTAGACTTACTGTCTAATTTTTTAATAAATAATAACCATTGAAAAGTTGTAAACTTTTTTATATGTGTGACTAGTGCATTATTACTCACAGATATTCCCCTCTCCCACACATCAAAGTAAATTCACACCACTGACACTTCTGCAAGTCCTCACACTTTTCAGCTACAAAACGCTTAGTCTGTTTAAGTTCTACGATAACTTCTGCTAGGCGTTCATTTTTCTCATCAAGAGCCGTTATCTCTTCTATCTCTCCATTTTCAAAGAGTTTGACAAATACCAAATTAATATTTTGGTATTTACTTTGTAGCATCTGATGGTAGATACTCATCTGTAAGTCATTTAGCGTCTCTATGTTTCTTGTTTTCTGTGCCTCTTTGGTGCTACCGCTTTTGTAGTCTAGTGCCAAGGTATGGGTTGGGTTTTGGTCTATGCGGTCTATGCGTCCTTTAAATTGTAGTCCACCTATAATGCCTTGAAACTCTTTTTCTCTTTCTACTACTTTCCACTCTGCTTTAAAATGTGCTACTTGACTCTCAATGAAGCCTTTTAACTTCTCTTTCCAAAGTAGCTTTTTGTAGTTTGTTTGTGCATCTTCAAAAGGTAAAAGTGTGTCCAATAACACATCTAACTCTTTTTTCATCTCTTCTTGCGATGTATAAGCGTCTTTCTCTCTATACAGGTGGTCTAACAGGCTATGCAAAAATGCTCCCTCGTTTAGCTCCTCTTCGGGCTTGGCTTGTAGCTTTTGTATATAACGATAATAATACTTACGTTTACAGTCTAAAAAGGTCTTCAAGCGTGAGGCTGACCAAGTGATATTGGTGGCATCAAAGGCTTCTACTACTGGATCATTTTGTTCTTTCAGCTGTGAAGGCTGGGCATAGAGCAGGTCAAACTGTGCCTGTGTCTGTTTGGCTTTATCCAGACCTAACTCATAGAGAAACTTAGAGGGTAATTTGTTGTCAGAGGTACTGTAGATGATACTTGCTTGTTTTGCTTGTTCTAGTAGTCGCTTATAGTATTGCTTTTGAAGCGCTTCTCTGTCATGTTTAGTAGGTAAGTTTGCAAAGGCTCTTACTTGAGAGTTTAGAAACTGGTCTTTGCTTGATGTAGCAGGCACTACACCCTCGTTAAAGTCTACGATGACCACACCTTCAAATGCCACACCTCTTGTCTCAAGCACTCCCATGACAGTGACCAGTCCACCTCGGACATCATCCATCGTTACTTTACTTAATAACTTTAGCCATAAGAAGAGCCACTCTTTGAGAGGCATATCCTCAGCTTCTAGTACTTTGATGAAATGGAGGTACTTTTCATAGACACGTTCATTGTATTTCTCTTTTTTTTCTCCGTCTATCAGTGGAGTGTCATGTAGTCCTAACTTTTCTATCAGTAAAAAGAACTCACCTACGTCTGTTTTGCTACTCGCAGATAGTTTATCTATCTCTTCGATGTTAAAACCATAACGCTCTAACAATTTTTTACTCTCATCCTCATGGCTTTGCCAATACCTATAAAGTGCTTCGAGTGATTTATAGATATGTCCATTGCTATAGTCATACCCCATGGCAAAGTTTAGGTTGTTGTGGGTGTCAAAAAGCGTAAAGTGTTCTTTAAAACTTTCATCAGGCAATATGAGTACGATATTTTCAGGGCTTAGTCCAGAAGCTACCATCTTCTCTATCTCTCTAAAAGCTACAGCTATCTGCTCTTCCCTCTCTTCTATCGCATACACCTTTGCATCTGTGTTTGCATCATTGGCTGTTGAAGTTAAGACTTTTTTATCACTCAATGAAAAATAGGTATGTGTATGATTAGGAAGTTTTATGCCTATACTCTCAAAGCGCTCTTGCATCTTTTGATTGAACTTACTCGTTGTGTAATATATGCTTAGTGGTACTTGTGTTGCTATCTCTTCTAAAAGTTGTAACTCAAAATGACTCAAATACCCCTCAAGGTGTATCTCTATACTTTCATAAGTATTTAAAAACCCATCATTGAGTCTATAATCATGTGGTACAAAAGCTTTGTCTGTAAACCCACGCTCTTCTAATAAGAGATGATAATTAGATAACAAACGTTCGAGTATTTCAAGGTGTTTGCCAAACTCAGCATAAGCATCTGCCTCGGCTAAAGTATCAAAGCTCACATCTTCTGCTGAGAGTTCTTCAAAAAATTTAAACAGTGCATCACTTTTTGTAAAAAATCGTACCAAAGACAAGTCTAGTTTCAAATCTTCAAACGCATCAAAAGTAGCTGCTTTACGTAAAAGTAAAATACGTTGCAGTGGATCTACCTGTATTTTATTTTCAAGTAGTATGGCACGTTGTTCAAACTCATCCATACGCATAAGTGTAGGTAAAAAGCCATCTGTCTCTTTTTGATTTTGGCTCACTGTGCGTAATGCTCTTGAGGTGGGGTAAATATGGAGTGTGTTCATGTGAAAGATTATAACATAGTTGTAGGGTGCGTTTGCTAACGCACCTTGAATTTTGGTTGAATATATATTACGGTTTTAAATAGGCTCTCTCTTCTGCATATCCTACAGAATTATCATCTATTTTTGCACGAAACTGCAAAGTATATCTACCAGGTTTTTGTATATCAATACTAGGTGTAACATACATACCATTTTTAAAAGGCACCTCTTCTATCATTACATCGTCCTTTACAGTATGCGGACGTGTAAGTAAGAAGCTTACTTTTGCATTGGAAACAACAGTACCATCTTTTTTAGTCACAGTGTATGAAAAATGATTCTCACCTTTACTTAGTGTCACAGCATTGGGTTGAGGAATTTTAGAATTTATATTATCTGTCATTACCATCATCTTCACATTATTGAGTTTGATAGTATACGTTTTGTCAAAAGCATGTTTTTTTTCTAAAATATCGTTGATACCCAAATCTGCCTGCTGATACTTTAACATATATTCATTGACCTCTTGCACAGGCATCTGTACAGCATGTTTCACTGTCCAGTATCCTAAGGTAATACCTATGAGCAAAAAACCTAAAATCATATGAGGCCAATAGGTTTTTTCGCTCTTGTTATCTATCTTACTGTTCATTTTGTTATTCATCCATTTGCCTGCTTTTCATTTTTAACCACATTGGTCTAAATATAAATATCCATAATACTATCAATGTACCCGTATAGACAAGTACTCTCAATATAGTGAGCATTAAACCCATCTCATCGGGAATTGTATTGGTTAATTTTATGCCTTTAGCCTGTGCCAATTCATCTGCAAGCTCTGAGTATGCTTGTACAATACCCACATTAAACTTTGCCTCATCTGTATTGCTATCTTTCAGTGCGACTACCTCTATAGCAGCATTGCGCACCTTATCATAATCATACATCTTTTTTACATCTGCCGAAGAAGGGATAATACCTATCCTGCCTCTCTCTTGGGCTTTGGCTATTATCGTTGCATAAGGAGCAAAGATAAACAATACATATGGCTTACTTAACTTTGCTTCATACTGTTTACTATACTCTACTAAATTAAATCTCTCTGGAAAATGCTCATTGGTCGCAACAATATAGGCATGTACACCTGTTTTTTCTTCAAGTTCTTGACCAATAGTATCTATAAGTTTTGAAGCTTCTAAATTAACAAGATCATTTCTTATAAGGTGTGTTGAGAGTTGTTCTGCATTGAGTAGAAGGGGTAGTAAACATAAAGCAAGTATGGCAAAAACCCCTTTAAAAGAGGTTGCCCCTAACTTTGCTTTATTCATATTAACCTACATATAAAAGGTTTGTATTCGCTGTAAGTGACAAATAAATTGCTGCAACTGCTGCAAATGCCAAACATGCAATAAGTATCTTATCCATATATTTAATCATTATTTATCCTTTTTAGGTGATTGGAACGAGTAATTCCAATTATCTGTCGAGTTCATTTTAAGATTGTTTATATCTCTAATTGGTGCAGGATCATAAGGATTCACTGCAGCTTTTTGCTGCACGAGAACCGCTTGTGACATAAGTACTGCCCAAATAAAGAGAAGTCCTAAAATCGAAATCAAAACCCCAAAGATACCATGAAATCCAAATAGGGATCTTTTTGTATTTTCTGCCATAATCTCTCCTTAGTTTGCTAAAGACTGAACATAAGCAGTCAATGCTTTTTCTTGTACTGGTGTAATCAGTGTACTAAATGCTGGCATTCTACCGATTTTACCTTTTTTACCGTTAGCCAAAGTATTATGAATATCATAAGCATTAATACTTGGAGCTACCATAGGCATACCTTCACCATTTTCACCGTGACAGCTTGCACATGCTGCAAATGCTGCTGGTTTTTCACCTTTTAAGCCACCTGCAACATAGGCTGCAATTGCTTCGGCATCTGCACCAGACGCCATACCTGCAGGCATACCACCAGGGAATGCTGCTAAAGCATTTTGTCCATTGTTAATAATATTGAGTACTTCAGCTTTTGAACGGTGTGTTGTAAAGTCTTGCGCTCTACCAGAAAGTCCATCACCTGTTGCACCATGACATTGTTGACACTGTACCAAGAAGATAGATTCACCCATCTCTTTAAGTGTAGCTGCATCATCTGTTTTATGTTTCTCTTCAAACTTTTTATTGTATGCAAGTACTTCTTCATTGTATTCACCAATCTGGCTATATGCATTTACAGGGTAACCAAATAAACCATACCACATTGACCACATAAATACTGCCAAGAATGAGTATGCCCATCCTGATGGCAATTCATTTTCATACTCTCCAATACCATCCCAGTTTTCATCTGCAAGTTGTCCACTTGCAGTATCTGTTTTCATCTGGTTAATATATTTAACCGAAACTGCTGCCGTGATGACTGCAATTGCAATCGCCCCTGCCATTGTCAGTGCATTCACTGAATCAGCAAAGATATCAATATCCAAGCTCATTACCACAGCAATTGTTGCAATCACCAAGATTGCTGCAAATGCTAATGATTTTATCATTAATCCATTCATTTATTCTCCTCCTTATATCTCTGAGACGCTGGCTTATCTTCTACAGGTGTACTTGTGATTTCATCATCAAGTGCAATATTCCCATATTTTTCATAATCACGCTCACCTTTTTTTTCCGATCTGTATAGGTGTATAATATACCCATACAGCATAATCACCAAGAAAAGGGTCATAACGAAACTTGCATAACCTTGTAGTTCACTTATGCCCATTTTTCTTTCCTTACTTTAAACTGTTAAGATAAGCGATAAGTGCTACAACTTCAGGTACTTTACCTTCAGATATAGCAGCTTTTACTCTCTCATCTTTCATATCAGCAGCAATTTTTTTCGCTTCTTCTAAAACAGTTGGCTTATATGCTTCCCATGCCTCTTTCCCGCTTTTGATTTCAGGACCATAAGGTGTATGGAATACATTTTTAACTGTTACAGCTTCTGCATATGCTGTTTCAATATCAGCAATATTTTCAAACTGGTGATCATACGCAGGCATAATTGAACCTGGTACGATTTTCGGAGGGTTTTTCATATGTGCCTCATGCCAATCTGTTGTACGGTAGTTACCGATACGGTGTAAGTCTGGACCTGTTCTTTTAGATCCCCAAAGGAATGGTCTATCATAAGCATACTCACCAGAAAGTGAGTAGTCACCATAACGGTCAGTCTCAGATTTAAATGGACGAATCAATTGTGAGTGACACGCCATACAGTTGTCTTTTTTATATACTTCTTTACCTGCAAGTTGAAGCACAGTACGTGGCTTCATATCTACTAACGGTCTACCAGCTTTCGCAAAGTTTGGCACGATCTCGATGAGACCGGCAAATGAAATAACAATCGATATCGCCGCAGCGAAGAAGAATGGGTTTTTTTCTAACCAATGAAACATAATAATCTACCTCCCTTAAGCCATAGGTGATCTAAACTGTGGCTCTTCAGATAGTTCTCTACCTGCAGTCATAGTTTTATAAATATTGTAAGCGAACATAATGAAACCTACAAGGTACATTACACCTGAAAGTGCTCTAATCGCATAGTAAGGGTGAAGTACTGTAACTGTATCGATAAATGAATACATTAAGTTACCATACTCATCCACTGCTCTCCACATCATACCTTGAGTAATACCTGCAATCCACATAGATGTGAAGTAAAGTACAACCGCAGTTGTTTGAAGCCAGAATTGTGCTTCCATAAGTTTTTTAGAGTAAATTTCTCTTTTAAACATACGTGGAGCCATATGGAAGATAGCTGCCATAATCATAAATACAACCCAACCAAGTACACCATCATGAACGTGCCCAGGAATCCAGTCTGTAAAGTGTGCAATCGCATTAACAGATTTAATCGCTTGAATTGGTCCTTCAATAGTTGACAACATGTAGAATGTTGATGCAAGTACCATAAACTTAATCAATGGATTATCGGTCAATTGGTTCCACTCACCTTTCATAGTAAGAAGCATGTTAATCGCTGAACCCCATGAAGGCAAGATAAGTACTACAGAGAACGCAGAACCCATTGTTTGCATCCAATCTGGAACTGTTGACCATAACAGGTGGTGTGAACCAGCCCAAAGGTAAACGAACATAAGTCCCCAGAAAGAAAGAAGTGACAATTTGTAAGAATAAATCGCTTGTCCAGACTCTTTTGGAAGGAAGTAATAAATCATACCAACAATTGGCACAGTAAATCCAAATGCAACCGCATTGTGTCCATACCACCATTGTACGAGAGCATCATTTGTTCCTGCATAGATAGATACTGAGTGTACAGGGTTACCTAATCCACCAGATGTAAAATATGTTGGAATTTCCATGTTGTTGAAAAGGTAAAGCATAGCTACACCCAAGAAACAAGCTAGGTAATACCATACAGAGATGTAAAGTGCTTTTTCTCTTCTGATACCGATTAGTCCCATAATACCAACACCCCAAAGTACCCAAATAAGTACAACTACGACGTCAAATGGCCACTCATACTGTGCATACTCTTTAGAAGTAGAGTATCCAAGAAGAAGTGAAACAGTCGCTGCTAAAGCACCTACAAAGTAAAGCCAAAACTGGATGTTTCCAAGTACCATTAAGAACTTAGATTCAGCGATACTTACTTTAAGTACTCTCTGTCCCAAGTAAAACCAAGTAGCAAAAATTCCAGAAACTGTAAATCCAAATACCACAGTGTTTGTGTGAACTGGTCTAAGTCTTGAGAATGTTCCGTACTCTCCTAGTAAGTAGTTTAATTCAGGAAATGCTAATTGTGCGGCTATAATAGTACCGATCAACATACCTAAAAATCCAAACAAAATAGTTAAAAAAGTAAACTTTTTTGCTAATGAATAATCATATTCCAATGCTGCGTTTGATTGCATGCATACCCCCTTGTATAATTTCTATGTCGTAAAATTACAACATTCAATAATAATTATAAGATGTTTTGTAGCTCAATTGCTTAATCTATATCAAGAAATTGGGGGAAAGTTACATATTGTAGTAGTTTGAACATAATGACGCATTATAGTTGTTATTATTTCATCGAAAAATAGTTATTTTTAATCAAAATAATTGATATTAATAGGAGGATTATACTCCTATTTTAGATACTTAACGAGGATTCATTCTTTCAAAAAGTTCACTATTTTCTTCTTGCATCTTAGAAAAATGCTCTTTCATCTCGATTTCAAATTCTTTTTCATCAAGATTTTTACTTAACAGTTCATTATAGACATTCATAAAATTTGAATATGGTGATGCACCTGATGAAAGTATTTGTTTTAATTCAACAGTAGGAAATAAAGCATTCCATGATGGAGTAATTTGTCTTAATACTTTATTATTATTGATAAATGTAAGTGCCACTATCACAATCATAACCATAGATAAAAAAACAATATAAAAAATAATGGCTTGCGCGATACCCAGCATACCAAATATTTTAGGATTAAATATACCAATATATAGCAATATAGGCAAAGAGATAAAAAAAGCTTTTATCCATTTGGAACCTATGCCTCCAAGAGGTGTTTGATCAAATATAAATCTTTTTTTTGCTTGATTTTTTTTAACTTTATAGAGTGTTGACAACATGGTTTTTAATGAAAATGTTTCTTCTTTCACAAGAAATCCTTTAAGAATATAAATAGTAGAAGTATTATAGAGAGTAGAACCAAAGCCTTAGCTTCGATTCAAGTTATGATATATGATGTTTAATGTATTCATCAATACTTAGAAGAATGATAATACCTAAAAAGGCTGCATTAATCTTCCAAAACACAGCACGTGCATTTTTAAGTTGAAAATTCTCTTTCAAAAGCTCAAATGCAGAGATAAATGCCCATATACCCACCAATATACTTAATAGTATGGTAATTGTATATGGTTGATATACCCAAACCAAAAAGATACCCGCTTGGATGGTAAATATAAGCCACACAAACGTAAGTCTTTGCAGACTTGCCTGACCAAAGAGACGCATCGCTGTAGGATACCCTCCGTCTTTATAGTCTCCATGAAAGAGCATGACCAGTAACCAGAAGTGTGGTACCTGCCAGATAAAGAAGTAAAGTGCCAAAGCAATAAACTCTAACTCCATCAAAGTATGCCCTGCTACCAACCATCCAATAGCTGGAGGGATGACACCAAGTATTGCCCCCGGAACCACTGCAAGTGCTGATTTTTTCTTCAACGGTGTATACATAGCGTTATACCAAATAAAGGCAAACATAAAGATATTTACACCAGTGAAGCCTAACAAACTATAAATGAGTATAAAAGACATAAGAATTAAAACCGCACCAATAATAAGTCCAGTTCGAGGAGTCATACGTCCAGAAGCGATGGGACGGTTTTTTGTTCTTTCCATTTTGGCATCAGATTTGTACTCTTGTACTTGATTGAGTGTCGAAACACCCATGGCTACAAGAAGTACGGCAAATGTTGCCAAAAGCATATCTACTCCAACCTCTCCCTTTGCCATAACATAGGCAAAGAGTGCGGAGAGACTCACCGCAAAAGAGAGGACGAACTTTGTAACGATAAAAAAATCTTTTATCATTTTATGCTTTGTAGGTATTCAGCAATCGCTGATGCATCTTTTTCTGATACATAAGGGAATTTTGGCATTGTACCTATCATACCCTCTTTACCATGTTTCAATACATGACTTAAAAGCGTTGCATCATAGCTTACAAGACTTGGAGCTGTTCCTCCTTGACCCTTACCATCATCACCATGACATGAACTACATGCTGCAAATGAAGCAGGTTTCGCACCCTTCATGCCACCAGCTACATACGCTGCAATCTCTTTAGCATCTGCACCCGTAGCCATACTAGCTGGCATTGCACCCATAGCATAGCCAAGTTTATCTTGACCATTATTGATGACATCCAATACTTGTTCTTCAGTTAGTTTTCTAGTCTTAAGTGTAGGTCCAACAAGTACTTTATCATCTGTAATTGCGTGACAACTCTTACATCCATATAGTTGTAAAAGTGCATCTCCCGACTTAAGGTAGTTACCTTTTGGCGTATCTTCATTACTATTAAACCATGCTTCATATTTAGCTTTTGGAAGTACAACAATTCTAGAATACATATATGAGTGATCCGTACCACAGTACTCAGCACATTCAACATCATATTCACCAACTTGACTAGCGTTAAACCACTGTTTGGTTATACGACCAGGAACAACATCTTCTTTCATTCGGAAAGCAGGAACAAACCAAGCATGGATAACATCATCCAATGGCGCAGTCATCTCTAAGATGATATTTGTATGAACAGGTACATAAAGTGCTGATTTGCCCATGGTACCTTCTTTGATAACTTTTCCGTTTTCATCAACTGTTGGCTTTGTAAATGCTCCACCAAGTTTATGAACATAGCCATTTGCATTAGCAGGATATTCGTATCTCCATTTCCATTTACTACCTTCAACTTTAACCACAATACTCTCACTCTCTGCAGGCATTGTTCTTAGTGTTTTCATCGAAGAATACCCATAGTAGAAAAGTACCATCAGCATTGCTGTTGGAATCAATGTCCACAAAATCTCAAGTGTTGTGTTATGTGTAACGTTACTAATATCTTCATCTTTCACGTTACTCTCTCTATATTTCCAAGCGAAATATATCATTGGTACAATAACCGATAGTCCTAATAAGATTGAAATCCAAAAGTTCAACCAAAATGCGTAGTCTACATCAGAAGCAAACGTTGCTGCCATTGTATCAAATCCTTGTAAACTGTTACTCATGTTTACTCCCCTCCGTGTGTTGTGTGTGCTGAAGTTACTTCTGCACCTGGTGTTGTAGATGTAATATAACTCTCATCCGTAAACTGGAAGTTTGTCACATCAACTGCAATAACAATAATAAAGAATACCAATACAAGTGCCATAGAAAACATCGTCATAGACCCAATAAGCTTTTCACCTTTTAAGTGCATGTAATACATTAAAATTAACCATGCTTTAACAACTGCTATTAGCATCTGTGCAGTAAATGTACCTGCATGAAAAATATAAGGCTGTACAAATGTCAATGTCGTCAATAGTAAAAGTTCTACAAGAACTTTATAATAGCGTTTTCTCTCTACTTCATAGTTTACTGTAGTATTAGTGCCCATGTGCTGCTCCTCCTACGATGTCTCCACCGCCAATCATGTAGTAATAAGGAAATACAAATACCCAAATAAGGTGTACAATATCCCAGTATAGTGCGATATTCCAATATAGTATATGGTGATTTGGTGTTACTTTTTCAGAGTTAATACGTTTAAGTAACCAAAGCATAAGTCCAATACCAATAATAATGTGGAAACCATGTAATCCTGTCATTGTAAAGTAAAGTCCATAAAAGATTTTTTCTCCAAATGGAAAATCTGATTCTGGAAGTAATTTACCATAGTTAAGAAAAATACCATGTTCATACTCTTCTCTCCACTCTACACCTTTAATAGCAAGGAACATTGCTGCTAAAATAATGGTTGCCCAAATCATAAGTTTGGCACCCTTCACATCTCCTGCTCTCATCTTTAAAAGACCAAGCCCCATAGTCAGTGCGGAAACCAAAAGTATCACTGTGTTTGTTCCACCCAAAAGTTTGTTTAAGTGACTTGATGCCAATACAAAATCATCAGGGTGTAACATTTTATAGTAAGTAAGTGCAAGGAACATAGCCCCAAACATCATTACCTCTGTAAACATAAACAGCCAGAAACCTAGTTTCCCACCGTAAAAGTCATCTTGCCATCCTTGAACTTCATATTCATTTCCTTCGCGATCTGTTGCGATTTCAGGTACATATTCATGTGACATTAGTCTATCCTTTTCATAGTTTCGTAATCAAATTTCACTACTGGTTGACCATGGTGATACTCATATGGTTCAAAATCAACATATGGTACTTTAGAGTGATTCTCTAGTGGTGGCGGTGATGAAGGCATATGCCATTCAAGTGTTGTAGCATTCCAAGGGTTAGTCCCTGACGGCTCACCATGTCTCCATCCTTTAAAGAGTACAAAGAACATATAGATAAGTCCACTAATAAAAATAACTGCCCCAAAAAATGAAACTTGGTGATAGATTTGAAATTCTGGCAAGTAGTCAAAATAACGACGTGGCATACCAAGGTAACCAGCGATAAACATTGGGAACCAAAGTAAATTAAACCCAATAAAGTTTAATGCGAATGCAATTTTTGCCTGTTTTTCGTTGTACATTTTACCAGTGACAAGTGGGAACCAATAGTGCATACCAGCGAAAAGCAGGAAAACAACCCCACCTAGCATCGCATAGTGAAAGTGTGCTACTGAGTAGTATGTATCTTGAAGGTGAATATCTACACCAATCATCGCAATAGTTACACCAGTAAGTCCACCAATAGCAAAAGTAATAATAGTACCTAGTGCCCAAATCATTGGCGTTGAGAGTACAATTTTACCACCATACATTGTTGCAATCCAGTCATAGAATTTAATCCCTGTAGGAATTGCAACAAAGAACGTAAGGAATGAGAATACTGTTTTTGCCAAATCAGCCATACCTGAAGTATAAAGGTGGTGACCCCATACTAAGTAACCAATACCTGCAATAGATGCTGAAGAGAGTGCAATTGTTCTATATCCGAAAATCTCTTTTCTTGAGAATGTTGGAATAATCTCAGACATAATACCAAATGCAGGAAGAATCATAAGATACACTGCTGGGTGAGAATAGATCCAGAACAAGTGCTCAAATAGTACTGGGTCTCCCCCTTTAGCAGGATCAAAGATACCAATACCAAAGTATTTTTCCATGATAGCAAGTACAAGTGTGATACCGACAACCGGTGTTGCTAGAAGTTGAATCCATGCTGTTGCGTAGATACCCCATACAAAAAGTGGCATTTTGAAGAATGTCATACCTGGTGCTCTTAGTCTGTGAATCGTTACAAGGAAGTTAAGCCCTGTAATTATAGAAGCCATACCAAGAATAAATGCAGCGATAAGTACTGGAAGTACTGTTGTACTTGTAGTCAGTGAATATGGTGCATAAAATGTCCATCCTGTATCTGCAAAACCATTTGGTCCCCAAAGTGAAGTAAGTGCAATAATACTACCAAGAATGTATAACCAAAATGTAAACCAGTTAAGTCTTGGGAAAGATACATCTTTCGCACCAATCATAAGTGGCATAACAATGTTTCCAAATATCGCAGGAATCCCTGGTACGATAAAGAGGAAAATCATAATAACCCCATGTAGTGTAAACGCTTGGTTAAACGTATCTCCATCTATAAACTGTTGTCCTGGAGCAAAAAGCTCTAAACGCATTAAAAATGCTGTAGATACTGCTACAAAAAAGAATGTAAACATTACAGCTGCATACATAAGACCAATTCTTTTATGGTCTATTGTAAGCATCCACTGCATGAATGTACTTTTAGGGTGCCCTATGGCACAGTGTGTTTCGTCGAAATAAGATTTACTCATTTATTCATCTCCTTTATTTTGTTGATTGTCAATTTCTTTTCTTCCGCTTGTTTTAACAAGATAGATAAAGAAAAATATCATGATTAATGTAATAACGATACCTGATATCTTTTCCCATTGAAATACGTAAGTTCGTCCCTTTGGATCGTAAGCAAAACATAAAAGCAATTTTTTCGCTATTGTTGGGCCTATTTTCCCTTCACCGGCTTCCATGACTGCCATTTTCACATCAAAAGGAAGTTGATTGATACCGTTAAGGTAACGTGTCACTTTTCCTTCTGGTGATAGCAGAATCAAAGTCCCGGGGTGAATATAATCTACAACGCCTGCCTTTGAGACCTCTTTTTTATAAGTGAAACCTACTTTTTCTGCTAACTCAGCAGAAGAGTTTCCATCACTTACATAGAAGTGCCATGCATCGTGTACAAAATCACGTGGTATTGATTTTAGCATTGTTGCACGTTTCGCTTTAGCAAGTACAGGTGTTTCGCCCTCACCAAAACTTACAGTAATTACTTTGTAATCTCTGTTTTCAGTTAAGTCAAGTTCTCCCAACATCTTTGCCATGTCTGCAAGCTGTGCATTACATATACCTGAACAGCGATAGTAATTTAAAGAGAGCATGGCAGGTTTGCCATCCATCATTTTCTTTAAAGTTACTTTTTCGCCTTTTTCGTCGATAAATGTCATATCTAAAGGTACCATAGCACCCAGTTTTTCATTTACGCCGATATTAGCTGCTTGTATTGATAACGTGAATAATACAAACATCAAAAGTTTTCTCATTTACACTCCCTATTTTTTATTTTTACGTATTTATAAAAATAGTGGTTAGATTTTAGAGGAAGCTAACTTAAATGATAATGAAATATTATGTGTGTAGTTAAAAATAAATTGATTTGTATCAAAAATTTGAAGTTTTTTTAAAGTATTATTTTTTATTATTTTTATAGATAAATAGTAGTAATTAAAGTGTGGAGTTAATAAACTTGACGTTATAAGTTATATAATTATTCGCTAGAGAAAAAAGCTTATGCTTTTCCCTTAGCGCTTTGAATAGAGTGGATATATTGATAATCTACAGAGATTTTTTGTTCTTTTGGTAAGTTTTTAAAGAGTCTTTCTACCATTCCCTCAAAATCAGGGAAAAGATAATTCGCCATTGATCCAGGTATAGGATTGATTTCATTGAGCAATACTTCACCCTCTACAACAAAAAAATCACAACGGATAATACTTCCTAAAAAGAGTGGATCATAGATTTTTTTGAAACTCTCTTGTATATTTGATTTCATGGCATCATCAATGTCTGCAGCTAACACTTGAGAATCACGCGAAAAGTCCATATATTTCTTTTCAAAATCCAAAAATTCCTCTTTATGTGGCTCTTCTACAATAGAGAGTTCCCATTCGCTTGTGTAACATCCAGCTTGGTTGTACTCTTTTACACCCTCAATAAAAGGTTCAACTATCACATCTGTATCAAACTCAAATGCTACATCAAGTGCATAGTCAAGTTCACTGGCTTCTTTAACAATACTTACACCAATGCTCGAACCTAAACGTACAGGTTTTATAATCACAGGATAATCCATAGATATCTTTCTCTCATCATTTTTAGAGAGATATTCATAGGCAACTGTTTTTACCCCTAGACTCTCTGCCAAAAACTTTGTATAAAGCTTGTTGTATGAGAGTGCTGACGCTTCCATACGTGGAGAGATAAATGGAATATTGAAAAATTCCATCATTGAGGCTATTTTTCCATCTTCTCCATCACGTCCGTGAATGAGGTTTAGAACACCATCACAAGCTACTGCTTTACTTCCAAACATACCATCTACAAAGAATCCACCTTGCTTTAGTGTAAGTTGTTTGCCTTTTTTATACTCACCTGATGAGAAAAGTTTAGAGTTTATTTTATCTGTATCGACTAGATAAAATTCTCTATTAGGGCTTACAAAAATATAGGTTAGTGTAGATTTTTTAAGCACTTTCTTCATAGTAATCGCAGAAACAATGCTTATTTCATGTTCAAAACTTGAGCCCCCAAAAAGAATAGCTATATTCATCATGCTACCTTTTATAGCATCTTGGCAAATTCGCCAAAGATATATGCTGATTCATGTGGTCCAGGACTTGCTTCTGGGTGATGTTGTACTGACATGATTGGAGAGTCATTATACTTAAGACCTTCAATCGTATTATCAAACAGGTTCGCATGTGTTACTGTTGCTACTTCTGTAATGTTATCTGGTACATTATAGTTGTGGTTTTGTGCAGTAATCTCCACAGTGTTTGTCATCGCGTTAAGTACCGGATGGTTTCCACCATGGTGTCCAAACTGCAACTTGTATGTATCATATCCATGAGCAATAGAAAGCAATTGATGTCCTAAACAGATACCAAAAAGTGGCACTTTATGGGCAATGAGTTTTTTAATCTTCTCTTGCTCATCTTTAAGTATCAGTGGATCCCCCGGACCATTCGATAAAAATACCCCATCAATCTCTTTACTGTCAATCTTAGCGATAATATCTTCCGCAGACATGTCATTAGGCACAACAGTTACTTCCATACCTGCATGCGTAAGTTCATTAAGGATATTTCTTTTGATTCCAAAATCAAGTGCAATGATTTTTTTCGTTGTTTGTGGTTTTTCATAGCTGAAAGTATCAGTAGAGAAACGTGCTTCATTGTGTACATAGGCTTCTTTGGTGCTTACCTGCTCAATATAGTTAACATCTTCAATACGTGGTGAAGTCTCTAGTACTTTTTTAAGTTCTACTTCATCATGTATCTCAGTCGAAGCCACCATCATCATGGCACCCTCTTCTCTTAACATTTTAGTGATAAAACGTGTGTCTATTTCACAAATACCAAGCACACCGTTTTTTTCAAGTAATTCAGCAAGTGTCTCTTCACATCTAAAGTTAGAAGGTCTGTCTTGATACGTACGTACGATGATACCCTTACAGTGTGCACCCTTGCTTTCCATATCTTGTGCATTACACCCAACATTCCCAATCTCTGGCATCGTAAAGGTCACAAATTGCCCAGCATAAGAGGGGTCAGTAACAATCTCTTGATAGCCAGTAAGAGAGGTGTTAAATACTATCTCCCCTACCGATGTTCCAGTAGCACCGAAACTTTTTGCCTCTAACAATAATCCATTTTCAAAATAAAGTGATACTTTTTGCATTATAACATTCCTCTTTTTGAGAGTTCCTCTTGATAAAACCTTTCATAGAGAAGCTCATAGTCTTGGCTTCCTGGAATCACTTCTTTTTCCATACCTCTAATTTTGTCATAGACGATATCATCTATCTCATCATAAGCATCAGCAAAAGCTTTAAATGATTTAAAAATCACATTTTTTACCTGATTCTCATTCACATCATACTCTGCAAGGTAGTTTTCATAGAGTTCATCCAAGATAAGGTGTGCCAAGTCATTATAACGGTCATCATAGTTCATAATGACACCCGCTTCAGGTGCCATCTTCTTTTTAATCATAAAGAAGAGTTGTCTCTCATCTGCATGCTGAAACTCTATCTCATCATAATTTTCATCTAAGATTTTTTTCACTTTTTCATCAAGTGCATGCTCTTTGGCAAGGTTTTCATCGATGATTTTCTTAGCAGCTTCAACCACTGCTTCTCTTCCCTTTGGCATTGTGATAAAAGGTGCATTGGCTAAATCTATTCCGATTTTGGTTGCTACATATCCCGTCTGTTGTGGTTTTAATCTCATTGCTACCCCTTTATTATCTAATTATTGTGTCTTCACGTTCTGGACTTGTGGAGATAATCCCCATCTTCGTCCCTATCATCTCTTCAAGTGCTTCTATGTATGACTTAGCAGTCTCAGGTAAATCTTCAAATACTCTTACACCTTCTGTCTTGTCCCAACCAGGGAAAGATTTATATACAGGTGTTGCATCTTCTAAATCATAAGGTACATAGTTTATCTCTTTACCCTCTACTTCGTACGCTACACATACTTTGACCTCATCAAAACCATCAAGAACGTCAAGTTTCATAAGTGCTACTTGGTCTACACCATTGACACGTACTGCATGACGCATAGCAACGGCATCAAACCAACCACATCTTCTTGGACGACCAGTAGTTGTTCCGAATTCATGACCATTTTTACGTAATGTATCACCCTCGTCTCCAAAGTCTTCAGAAGGGAAAGGACCGTTTCCTACTCTCGTACAGTATGCTTTTGCGATACCTGTGACTTTTCCAATGTCTTTAGGATTAATCCCAAGACCTGAACATGCTCCTGCACTTACAGTCGTAGATGATGTCACATAAGGGTATGTACCATGGTCGATGTCCAACATCGTTCCTTGCGCACCTTCAAGAAGTATCTTCTTATCTGCATCCATAATCTCCCACATCATCTGTGTGGTATCACAGATGTATGCGCCCAGTGCATCTTTGTAGCCCTGAAGTTCAGCCAAAAGCTCTGCTTCATTGGGTGCTTCGACACCCATGGCATCAAAGACTGGCTTGTTCATAGCAAAGTATGCGACGATTTTAGCAGTCAATTTTTCAGGATTAAGAAGTTCTCCAAGTCTGTGTCCGATACGTGCGATTTTGTCACCATATGCAGGCCCGATTCCCTTACCTGTTGTACCGATGGCTTTGTCACCCTTCATACGTTCTCTGGCTTGGTCTATCTGTGCATGGTAAGGAAGTAAAACATGTGCTTTATCTGAAAGGAAAAGTCTTCCTTCCAAGTTATCAAACTGTACCATCTCTTTGATGAAATCTACAGGAGAAAGTACCACACCATTTCCTACGATGTTCTTAGCAGAGGGATTAAGTACCCCTGATGGGATAAGGTGAAGTGCATACTTTTTATCACCTATGACAATGGTATGTCCTGCATTATGTCCACCTGCAAAACGACATACATAGTCATGTGTTTGCGCCATATGGTCAACAATTTTCCCTTTACCTTCATCTCCCCATTGGAGACCTACAATTAAATCTGCTTTACTACTCATCTACTTACCTTCTTTATCTATCTTATAACATACGCACTCATCTGTATAGAGTGCAAATCCTGCTGCTTCTACACCATCAATCGTGTAAATCCCACCCATTGCTAAAAGGCTGTTGTCTTCAAACATTCTAAATGTCAAAGAGTCATAATAACGCATCTTCGCATAGAAAAGTGGAGAGATGACCATGTTGTCGTACTTCACTTGTTCTGTGGCTTCTTTTATCTTTTCAAGTTCTTCTTTAATGTCACTTGGAAATGCAGACAAGTCATTTAAATCACTCACTGCATTCATACGTACAAGCTGTTCAATCCAAGGTAAATCCGTACCCATTATCTGCTCAACATGCATAGACTTTAACACTTCAAGTGATACACCATACTTTTCATTAAGCAAATGCGGGATACGAATATTTGCTATCTGCATCACTGGCTTTGCATCCATCTCTGCTAGAAGCATTACCGCTGTTTTTGCTACCTCTTCAAAACTCCCATCTATCACCTCAGCACCTATCTGGTACTGCTCTTTGGTTGGGAATGTCACTGTTGGCTGCACATAAAACCACTTTTTTGACTCTGTAGAACGCCCTAGCCTCTTTGTCACGATACGCACTACATCGGCAGTAGAATCTGCACGAAGTGTGACTTCATGGTTTTGCTCGTCATTGAGTTTAAGTAGTGGTTTTTTATCATCAAAACTCTCATGCTGGTGGTAGGAAAAAAGTGGTGTCACTATCTCTGCAAACCCTAGGTTTTCCAAAAGTTCAGCTGAGACAAACTCTATCTCTCTTTTTATCTTCGCTGACTCACCAAAGTAAAGTTTAGACCCCGAAGGGATTTCGTGTTCGTAAACCATTATTTCTCTTCTTTTTTCAAAATTGATTTAAAGTACTCTTCATGGAACACACGTGAAGCTGTACCATCAAAGTCTCTACGCCCAAGCTTAGCAAGTGCTAGTTCCACTGCTGTAACTGCTGCTACCATCTCATACGGCTCTATAAGTCCCATTTGGTTGATACGGAAGATTTTACCTTTTAAGTGGTCTTGTCCTCCTGCTACGTTCACACCAAAGTCTGTTTTAAGCAAGTCACGTATCTCTTTGGCATTCTCATCATCAATCGTTGTCATAGAACGCGCTGGTGATGCAGGATACGAATGTAGTCCTAAAGCTTCAAGTGCAAAACGTGTTGCTTTCGCACGACGTGCTGTATCACAAAAGAGTTTACCTATACCACCGTTGGCATCTATCTCTTGAAGCACGGCACGCAGTCCAATGATAAGTGTCGTAGCAGCTGTATAAGCTGTCGTATTTTGTTTTTGTTTTTTTATCTCAGAAGCAAGATTTAGGTAGTACCCTTTTCCTGCACCTGTCTTTTCAATCGCTGCATTGCTTAGACCAAGTATCGCTAACCCTGGTGGTAACATCAATGCCTTTTGACTCCCTGCAATCAAACAGTCAATGTTCTCAACGTTAATACGCTCTACACCCACAGCGGTAATACCATCTGCAATAATCATAATACTCGGGTTAACAGCCTTTACTGCTGCTGCTATCTCTTCGACTGGGTGACGTAAACCACCTGCAGACTCAGAAATCTGAATAGCAATGGCATCTACCGAAGGGTTCGCCTTCACAGCTTCTACCACTTCTTCAACCGTAGCAGGTGTATCCCACTCATGTTTTATCTCAATATTTTTAAGCCCATGTGCAAGTGCTATCTTGCCAAAACGCTCACCAAACTTTCCAGAGTTCACTGAAAGAAGTGTGTCATGACAAAGGTTCGTCACAGCAGCTTCCATCGCTCCTGTTCCTGTGCTTGCAAGCATGATGACTTCATCGGTAGCAAAAAGTTTAAAAAGCAATTCTCTTGTCTCTTTAAAAATCGCTTCAAATTCTGGTGTTCTGTGGTGAAGTGTCGGTGTAGCCATTGCCAAACGTACAGACTCGGGTACTGGCGTAGGTCCTGGTGTAAAAAGTAACATAAAAATCCTCGCAATCGCCATCATGACGACGGCGTAATTAGCGAGATTATATCGAAAAGGAGGTTAGATTTTGGTTATTTATAATGGTAACTACAAGAGACTATAGCTATAGCGTCATCACAGACTTTATAAATCAATCTATGTTCATCGTTAATTCTACATGACCAAAGCCACCTATAATTTATATTTCTATCAAAAAGATTACTTTTTATATCTCAAAAAAGTATTATAACAACAAAAATAAAATTCATTAATAAGCTTTTTTTATACGACCTATATCTTCTAAATAAGTACCAACTACTAAACTCTCAATTGATGAAGTATCCCACTCTTTTTCAAAATTACTTGTAAAGTCTAAAATATCTGTTTTCTTAAATAAATATTCATTGTATGGAGCATTACATGTATCAATACACTCTTTATCATTAAATTTATCTCTTAAAGAGCTTTTAGCCTTTTGTACTAATTCTTTACATTCTTCTATATTACTTGCATAACCAAGAATTAAATCTGTGGCACCATACTGTATGTTTTCCAATAATTCTGATTGGGAAATATTATTTAATTGATTAAGAAAAACATCGAATTCAAATATTTCTTTTAGTTTTTTGTCCATAAAAATTCTATTCAAATCTGATTGTATATTTTGACCATCAGATAGTATTCGCCACATTAATAATTTCAACGTTTCATCTGACCTTACGCACCTTTAACAAACCTTAAGCCTCTGCAATTCCAAATATGCC
>VCAW01000120.1 GCA_013607775.1 Campylobacterota bacterium
ATTCCCCTCACCTCCACCATTCCACAAACTCATAAAATCCAATACAATCCAAATCTTTTTCCCACTACACCGAACACAAGATAGATTTATAGTCTAATACGCTACAATAGAAAATCATAAAATCTAACGCTTTTAATGGGTATCGTGAGGGGTATTTTTGCCTTTATACGTTTAAGCTTTAGTTAAGAACCCATCAAAAACCCACCAAAAAGTGAGGAAAGCATGGCTACAGCGACAAAACCACTTACTGCTAAACAGATACAAAGTGCCAAACCAAGAGAAAAAAAGTACAAGCTCTCAGATGGTGGAGGACTATTTTTACAAGTCAATCCAAATGGTTCTAAGCTTTGGCGTTTGAATTATCGTATCAATGGCAAAGCCAAAGAGTATGCCATAGGCACATTAGAGTTTTATACATTAGCAGAAGCAAGAGAACAAAGAGAGATACTTAGAAAATTAGTTCACCAAGGTATAGACATCAACGAAAAAAAGAAAGCCGATAAAAAAGAAGCTGCACTCATAGAGGAGCTTAGAGAGAATACCTTTTATGAAATATCGCAAAAGTGGCTAAAGAGCTATGAAAGCCAAGTATCAGAGAATTATCATACACGTTTAGGCAGAGCATTAAAAAATTATCTTTACCCCTCACTGGAGACTACACCCATACAAGAGATTACACGCCTTGACATCATAGCTATACTTGATGACCTTAAAAACCGTGATTTACAAGAGACTGCAAAACGTACAGCGATGCTACTTAACAAGATTTATAAATATGCCGTTACTTTTGAATATACCCCTCATAACATCATTGCAGATATTGAACTCAAAACGGTATTAGGTAAACGTGAAAAGAAACACTATCCCACATTTACCAAAGAAAAGGACATCAAAGGGCTACTGCAGAATATAGATGAGTACCAAGGTGACTACTCAACTAAAATGGCTTTAAAAGTTTTACCCTATGTTTTTGTAAGAAGTTTCAATATCCGTCACATGGAATGGGAGGAGATAGACTTTAAGACTAAAGAGTGGATTATCCCAGCTGAAAAGATGAAAACTAAGACAGAGTTTATCTTACCCTTACCTCATCAAGTTATAGACATACTCAAAGAGGTTGAGGTAAACGCTTTAAGTGGTGTTTACGTGTTCCCCTCCTCAATTCATAAAGATAGACCTTTAAGTGATAACACTCTCATATCTGCATTAAGAAGAATGGGCTACTCCAAAGATGAATTTGTACCTCATGGATTTAGGGCGATGTTCTCTACCATAGCAAATGAGAAAGCAAACGAAGAGGACGGACACAGCTATACAAGTGAAGTGATAGAAGCTTTACTTGCACATAAAGAGCCTAACAAGGTTAAAGAAGCTTATAACCGTTCAAGCTACAAGGAAGCTATGCGAGGATTGATTACCTGGTATGCTGATTATTTGGAGAGAGTTAAAACGATAGATACTATTTTAGATATGGAGGTGACAAAATGAGTAATAAATTAACAGTACAGAACAGAGATGATATACCGAAAATAATTGAAGCAATGACAGAGATACATGGTAATGATGTGATAGGTGATATTGTAGATGGGCTATTGAATAGTTATAGTAGCGATTTGCTGATGGATATTGTTAAAAATAGAATATCCACAAAGCAACAGAACAAAAGCCGTAACGACTATTTTTTAGTAGGGCTTAATGTGTATAGATATGTATATGACCATGAGTGTGATATGGGGGTAGCTATAAAGTACATAAGTGAGCAATCATATTATGATGGGAATACAAAGAGTATGACTGAAAATACCATTAAAACACATTTAGATAATTTTAAAAAACAAATAAGAAGCGATATGAAAGGCTTAACCAATTCACCATATTTTGATATAAAAAAAGATAGCGATAAGAGAAATACGGGAGTTTTTATTTGATTTTTATATTTATTGGGATAAACAAACAGATAAATACTATAAAAATTGGGGTGACACATATTTTAAAAAATCTGCTTACAAGAAAGCTTATAAAGATTTTATAATTATGCAAAATATTAATAGTATAAACCCTGATGAAATACCATTTAGGGTTTACCAAACTATTCTTGTAAATAACTTCTTTAAATAAGTATTGTATTGCCAATATACAGTCAATACAGCTTATTTACACTTCATTTTTCCAATCCTCATACTTTGTGTTATAATGTTTACCAAAATAAACGGAAATATATATGACAACTTATCAGGTTAAAACTATTGTAATGTCAGATGGTGAAAGACTCCCTATGTTATTAGAGGGTAA
>VCAW01000121.1 GCA_013607775.1 Campylobacterota bacterium
GTTACTTATGGTTATAAATGGAACAAGGAGGAGTTAACCGACTAGCCCACTTGGATAATATTCAATATTTTCAGAGATTTTTTTAATTTTTAATTTTTAATTTTTAATTTCTATGTATAATCAGAGTATTAAATATAAGGAAATACCTATGCCATTATTAGACAGTTTTACAGTAGACCATACAAAGATGATTGCACCAGCAGTCCGTGTTGCAAAAAAGATGAGTACACCAAGTGGAGACGATATTACCGTTTTTGACTTACGTTTTTGTGTACCAAATGAAGAGAAGTTACCAGTAAAGGGTATTCACACTTTGGAACATCTATTTGCAGGGTTTATGAGAGATCATTTAAACTCTAAAGATGTAGAAATTATTGATATCTCTCCTATGGGATGTCGTACAGGATTTTACATGTCTCTACTTGGCACACCTAAAGAGAAAAAGGTGGCAAAAGCATGGAAGAAATCTATGGAAGATGTACTTAATGTGAAGAGTGAAAAAGATATTCCAGAGTTGAATCTTTATCAGTGTGGTACTTATAAAATGCACTCTTTGGGTGAAGCACAGCTTATCGCTGATAATGTCCTAAACAGAGGTATTGGCAAAATGAGTAATAAAAAGCTCAAAATGTCTAAAAAACAACTCAAAGAGGCAAATAAATAATGGTAATAATTATTCCTGTAGCTGAAGATAAGGGTTTACAATCAACAGTTGTTCCATTGGCAGATGCTAAAAAATGGGCACTTGTTGATTTGACTTCGGGAGATGAGACACCTACCTTCCATGATGATTGGCAAGATACAGGTGCTGATTTTATTGAGCATATTATTTTAGATAACCATGATGAAGATGCGATTGATTTTATCAATGAAGGGATGTTCTGTTTGGTACGACGCGAAGAGAAACAGATAGATGAACTTATAGCTGCATTTAAATTTCGTGAGATAGACGAGTTGGCATTTTAGAAACTTTAGGGCTCCTCTAATAATAGGCGAAAGCTAGTGATGCCCGAAGGGTGGACTTTGCAAACGCAATCTTGCACAAGATATTTCATCGTCTTAGCTATGGCTAGGACTCAAAAATCTCTTGCACAACCTTACATTTGCAAAGCCATTGTGAGCATTACCTATTATTAGAGGAGCCCTTTATGTACAACGAAACCCTAAGAGCGCAAAAAGAGGTAGTGCTGTGCGAAGACGGCACAAACACCCTCTACTCAAAAGAATTTGATGAACCTTACCACTCTACTAAGGATGGTGCCTTACATGAAAGTTTAGAAAAACATGTAAAGCCTTCTTTCTCTCTCAAATCCCATAAAGAAAAGCTTACCATTTTAGATATCTGCTTTGGGCTAGGGTACAACACTTTTGCTACACTCTACTATATTAAAAAAAACAACCTAAAAACCAAAGTACATATACTCTCCCCAGAATTTGATGAAGGACTTGTGCGTTCTTTAGATACTTTTGATTTTCCTCCAGAGTTTGATATGTTAAAAGATATAATCAAAGCAGTGGCTACAGATTTGTATTATGAAGATGAACAGTTTAAAATAGAGATTCTAATTGGAGATGCAAGACAAAGCATTCCTCAGATTAAAGAAAAAATAGATGTCGTCTACCAAGATGCATTCAGCCCGGCACACAATCCTCTACTGTGGACTAAAGAGTGGTTTGCTGATGTGAGAGCTATCTGTAATGAGGATGCCATACTAACTACCTATTCTACTGCTGCAGCCATCCGTTTAGGACTCTATGAAAATGGATTTTATATTTTTGTACATAGAGCAGAGATGATGCGCTATTCTACAGTAGCTTCTTTGACGATGTTAGAGGGGTTGGAGTATATAGATATGGAATTAAAAAAAATACGCAATACAGAGGCTAGAAGTATGAAAGATAATGAGTATTTCTAAAAAACTACGACATGAATAGGTCATGATTTTTTAGCATTATTATTTTGTTATTTGGGCTATAATATATACTATATTATTAAGGGGGAGAAGTATTGATGACAAAAGGGATTTATCTACCAACCAATCAAAATACTATTATCCTTAGTGAAGTGAAAGAATATTGTGAAATTCTTTTAGATGGAGAGTATAAAACTGTTCCTAAAGATGATATATCTCTTCAAGATGACTCCATAGATATAAGCACATTATCTGACCTAAAAAAGAGTATTTTTCTAAACTGTATTAGTGGGCTAGTCGGTTAACTCCTCCTCTGTTATAATATGGTATGAATTCAT
>VCAW01000122.1 GCA_013607775.1 Campylobacterota bacterium
TATGATGACAGTACACTAAATGTACACTATAGTTATGATGAAAAATCTGCACTTGTCGGGATAAATGATACTAGTGGTAGTACAACTTTTGTGTATGACAAAGAGAATTTGCTCAAAAAGACTCACACTATCGTTGACCAACATTTTGTACAAACCTACACTTATACACCAACAGACAAGATAGCGACTATGACCTATCCAAGCGGTAAACAAATTAGCTATCACTACAACGCAAAAAATGAAATAGATACGATTTTACTTGATGGTACACCTCTTATAGAGCATATCGATATGCGCAATGGTAAACTATTTGGCTATGACTATCCAGATGGTACACAACATACAAGAACGTATGATATGGATGAACGTGTGGCGAGCATAGGTTATCCTAGTTTTGAAGAGAGTGTAGTATATGATGCTACATCTAACATCGTCTCTATGAAGATGGGTGAGCAAAGATATATCTACAGTTTTGATGCGATAGACCGCGTAACAGTGTTTGACAAAAACGATACCACAGAACAGCAGTTTGGTTACGATGCCAATGGCAACCGTATTACACTTGCAGATGCATTGGGTGGTATGACACGCTATTATTATGCAGTAGGTAGCAATATACTCAACCAAGTTAAATCTGACACAGCGCCTGCTATCAACTACAGTTATGATGATATGGGTAATGTGATTGATGATGGTAACCATACCTACAGTTATGACGGACGCAATAGACTCGTTGGTGTGGATGATACGATTTTTTATCAGTACAATTATGCCAACCAAAGGGTCAGCAAGAGTGTAGATGGGGTCAAAACCTATTTTGTCTATGATGGACATAAGCTTTTGGGTGAGTATGACGAAGAGGGTAAGATGCTTAGAGAGTACATCTACCTAAACGATACCCCCCAGTAGCTATGGTGACACCACAAGAGCGTTACTACATCTACGCAGACCACTTAGATACCCCTAGACGCGTAGCTAATGAAAATGGTGCTATACTATGGCAGTGGGACTTTACCCCTTATGGTGAGAACAAGCCTACAGGCTCTATGACATTTAACTTGCGTTTCCCAGGACAGTACTACGATGCTGAGACAGGACACCACTACAACATCAACCGTGACTATGACCCAGTTATAGGACGTTACACCCAAAGTGACCCAGTAGGCTTCAAAGGTGGGGTCAATACCTATGCGTATGCAGAAGCCAACCCTGTGATGAAAAAGGATGGGATGGGGTTGTGGGCGTCTAAGTATGGATGGAAAGTACATCAAAAAGTTAACTATATTGTATTTGGAAATACATGGTTAGCAAGAGTCTTAAATGATGCAACAGTAGCTGTAGACAGGAGACAAAATGGCAAAGATTCACGTTTACATGCAATGAGAGGAACATATTATTCCTCTTTGGATTCGTATGGGCAAGCTGTAGCTTTATCAAATAGTCATGTTAGGGCATGTTTTGTGTTGGCAAATAGATACAAAAATAGAGGTGATTTACGTAGAGCATATAATTATTTAGGTTGGGGTTTGCATACTCTGCAGGACAGTACATCTCCGGCACATAGAGGTTTTCAAATTTGGCGTGGTAATGAAAGCTATTGGACAATGTACAAACATTTTAGAAAAGAGAAGAGCGTCCCTAGTAGAAGTCATGGTTTATTTAGGGTAGCACGATGGGCATGGTCTATGTATGTTCACGGAAGAGTGCCACATGGCAATGTATTTGTATTTTAAAGGAAAATGAAATGAAAAAGATAATAATTTTAATGTTAGTAAGTTTTCTGTTTGTCGGATGTGGACCATTGGGATGTGATGGTGAACCACCCACTAGAGCAACACTTGATGAAAATGGTGGATATGGTATGCGGTATCATTTTACGCTATATGAGGTTCTTGCAAATGGAGGAGTGAATCCACACAATCTATCTGTGAGTTGTAAAGAGTATGAGTATTATAAAAGTGAAATATATACAGATGATTTGGGTGCTGTAAATGGAAGTCAAGTAATATGGAAAAATAGATTTCAAGGAAGAGATATGCAGACATCAGAACAGATGGCAAAATTAACATTTACATTTAGTGATACTCAAGTTCAAATTGATGGGTTTGAAAATGAATATAGCTTTGAAAATATAGATTATAAAGTCGAAACAAGTTCCCCAGAGAGTTGGGGCATACCTATTTTTGTATGGAGAGACTAAGTGAAAAAAAGCATAACCAATAAACAAATAGAGG
>VCAW01000123.1 GCA_013607775.1 Campylobacterota bacterium
CTTTAAAATGTTTACATGTGCTTTTGCAGTATATTGACAGCCTTGATCTGTATTAAATATCTCTGGTTTAGGATAGAAAGAAAGTGCTTCTTTTAGTACGGTTGTGACCAAAGTAATATCCATCGTATTGGAAAGTTTCCATGAGAGTATTTTTTTAGAGTGCCAATCAATGATGGCAGCCAAATATACAAAGCCTTTTTCAAGTTTGATATAGGTGATATCTGTACTCCAGACTTTGTTCGCTCTATCTATGACAACTTGACCTGCATCATTTCTAAAATCCTTTAGAAGGTATGGTCTATGACCTTACGACCAAAAACATCAAAGACTTTGAACGCAAAATACTCAAAGCCATCGTAGCCAACAAAGCCTACTACGAGAGTAAACTAAAAGAGTTAGATGTAACGGTGGTCATACATGGTGGCTCGTACCGCTACTTTACTGTGGAGCCTAGTAAAACAGAGTACAAAACAGACAAAGACCTACTCACAGACTATGCAAACCTAAAAAAAGCGTGTCAAGAATATGGCAGACACGTATGATGTAGAGTTTCTTATGTGTGGTGCAGGTATGCCAAATCATGGGCTCAAAGCAAAAGACATAGTACCCTATGTTAAAATAATTCCCAACTCAACCATAGGACTCATAGACAGACAAAATGAGGGACATGCGTACATACCCGTAAACTAAGGAAAAAGAATGCAAAAAATATCAAGAAGAAACTTTTTTAAAGGAGCAGCTGCACTTGCTGCCATGCCACTCGTAGCAGCAGAAAAAACCGTAGAGACCCAAAAGCCTACTTCACTCAAAGTCGTACACATTACCGATGCCCATATGGACATGGGTAATCCAGACAGTGTTGAAGCCCTCAAGATGGCGGTCACCTACCTTAATACCCACTACCCAGACTTAGACTGTGTACTCTTTGGGGGAGACAACTTTAACAACAATATGAAAGAAGACTCTGATGCCCTTGTCTACAAAGAGATAGTCGAAAAATTGCACTGTCCTGTCTACCATGTGCGTGGGAACAAAGAGTCTTCCCCCGCCAACGATAACCGTATACACCTAGAGGAGTTTAAAAAGTTTTTTATGTCTTACAAAGAGCTCACCATAGAGGGTAAAGACTGGGCAGTTGAGATAAGCGGACACATTATCCTAGGGCTAGACAGCTGTATAGAAAATGCAAACAATGGCGAGTTTGGCAAAGAGACTCTAGCCTTTGCCAAAAAGCAGCTAGACCTCGGTAAACCAACCCTCATGCTTAACCACCACCCCTACACCAACTACTGGGGCGGTACAGAGAAGAAAGACCTTCATAAGTATGTTCTAGGAAACGGTGAAGAGACCATCAAAGCACTCTTTGACTACCCAAACCTACTTGTCACCCTCTCTGGACATAAACACATTGACAACATCAAAATGATAAACAAAGTAAAGACCATCACCACAAGAGGCTTCATACGTCCCCTAGATCTTGATGAGTATCCTATGCGATATGTAGAGATAAAAGAGAATGAAGTAAGTGAAAAACTGATTTATACAACAGATGCGTAAAAAATAAAATGTCTCTAAAGTATCTCAGATGATACTATCATAAAAATTATAATTGGATTGATTTAAAAAAGTATGGCCGGGAGAGGGGGGTTCGAACCCCTCGGATGGCTAGCAAGGAAATAGCTCTAACCCCCGTAATATAGGGACTTGTTAGAGTTTATTGTATCAAAAAAAATAAATGTCAGTAGATAATGGGCGTTACTTACTGACAATTTGGCTGACACTATTTCATCAAGATTTGAAAAAGGTACTAATTTACCAATTCATTTAGAACCAATATATAAAATGGAATTCTGGGCTTCATTCTTATCCCTAGACCATCAAACAATTCATCTACATTATTGATAGCATTTACAATATCATCTTCTTTAACTCTACATCGAAATGTACCATAACCCAATATTTCACAAATAGCCTTCAAAACAGTTTCATCTTCTGATGCCTGAGAGTCATATGCAACCCACTGCTTATCATTACTATTTACTCTTAAAAGAGGATTTGAAATTAAATTATAAAGTTGAGTAATTCTATCTGACTCAATAGTACTTATTTATTCCTTTGTATTGGTAATTTTAAAAATTATAGCGCAATTACATTAATAACTCTATTGTCATTGCTTAGAGCCACTTGCAAATTCAAACCCAACAATCAACTAATTCTTAATTATGCCA
>VCAW01000077.1 GCA_013607775.1 Campylobacterota bacterium
TTGCAGGATGTTACTCAGAAAATGCTTGGATTTAGGTGCGAAAGTTAAGTTCTTTTTTTGATTAATTTGAATGGTAATATTAGCTTTTTTTATAAGTTCAATATCACTGTCATTATTTAAATATGCATATGTATGAAAAACCCCCTGACAGCATAATCCACATTCTTTACAGAGATTAATAGACTATCTTGATTCAAAACGATTATCCTTTGTGTATAAGGCTTTTTAAGAATAGAAAAACCAATTTTATAGTTAAGTGGAGTATAGCGTATTCCTTCTTGTGTCATGTATTTAATTCTTGGTTTGTACCATTTTTCACAATTTAGAACTAGGTTTATTTCTAAAGAGAATAAGTATTCGGTGTGGATGTACCTTGGAATATGGCACGTTTAGAAGAAGTCTATGAAGCCATCTACACCCATACAGATAGCCTAAACTAACAGTTTACTTCTTATCTTCTTCCCTATAACCGTAACCATACCCATATGATTTAACCAGTGGTACATTATTTAAAATGATACCTGGATTGATGTTCTCATCCTGGGTGAGACGGTTGATGTTTTTTATAAAATCTTTTTTTGAGAACTCTGCCTTTGTGACGATGAGTGTGATGTTTGCCAGGTGCATGATTTTCATGGCATCTGCTACCAGTCCAATAGGTGGTGAGTCTAGCAATACATAGTCATAATGTTACATCAGTTTCTCTGTAATCTTCTCAAGTAAATCTGACATGATAAGCCCCGTAGGATTTGGTGGCTTTGGTCCACTGGTAATGACTTTTAGATGAGGGTTATCTGTCTCTTGTATGGCTTCCTCGAGTGTTGCTCTTTTGGTTAGAAGTGTGCTCATTCCTATGTGGTTGTGTAACTTAAAGTGCTCATGCAGTGTCGCCTTACGCATGTCCAAGTCCAAGATAATAACAGACTTGTTATTTTGTGCAATGATATTCCCCAACTGTGCAATAGTAAGCGTCTTTCCTTCTGTAGAAACAGATGATGTAATGGTAATAAGTTTGGACTTACTTTTAATCTGTGAGAACTCTATATTGCTCCATAAGACATTGATAGCCTCTTTATAGTGGTTTAGACTCTTTTTTGGGTCTAAGTGAGGTAAAACACTATAGATAGGTATATGCGTCAATTTTTCTATGTCTTCTACTGTCTTAATGGTATTGTTCAAAAAGTTACGTAAAAAGGCAAGACTAATACCTAAAATAAGCCCCAAAATAAGTCCTACCAAGATAGTAATAGAACGTTTTGGTTTAATAGGTGCTGATGGCATACTGGCATCTTCGATGATACGAATACTTGAAACTGTAGATGCCTCGATAATAGCAGTTTCAGCTCTTTTGTTCAGTAGAAAAGAGTATATTTTTTCATTAAATAAAAAGTTACGGTTTAGTTGTTCAAGTTGCTGTTCTTGTTCTGGTAGATGTTGTAGCTTCTCTTTATGCTTATTAATGAGTGTTTCTAAAGATTTCTTTTGTTCTCTAAGTGTACGTAAACTCCCCAATATAGATTCACGCAATGATGTGGTAAGTGAGTTAAGTTCCTTCATGATTTTTAGCATGAGAGGGTGTGATTTTGTATGATATACAGATGCTTTTGCGCGTTGCTTAAGCATGCTATGAATTTCTAAGATAATACGGTTGATAGAAGCGTTGGTATGCTGTAAAGAATCAATATTGATGCCTTGAATATCTTCATGGGTATCCATATATTGGATTGTATTATCTAGCATATCTATCTGTAGGTTTATTTCATAGAGTTGACTTTCTAGTTGGCTTAGTTTTGTACTGGTAAGTTGTGCATTGCTGTCTAAACTGACGATAGTATTGGTAGCTTTATAATCTTGTAGTTTTTTAGAAGAACCCTCCAGGGTTTTATGAATAGCCTTTACCTGCATATCGATAAAATGTAATTTCTTTTTAGCACTCTCTGCTTTGACGTCAAGGTTTTCCTGTATATAGGTATTACTGACCGCTTCCAAAATCTCTTTTGCTCTGAGTGGCACGGTATCTGTAAAGTTCAGTATGACTATATTTCCCATCTCTTCGTTGGAAGATGCAGAGATGCCACCTTGCATAAAACCAGCCATATATTTATTGTCCATTACACTAAAAGCGTATTCTAAATCGTCAGGTTCATATAGTTTTTGAACGGTAAATGAAAACCATTGTGTGACAATTTTTTCTCCATATTGATGTGTTTTGTTATAGGTAATGGGTTTTTCATCCTCAGGCTCATTCCCAAAAAGACTATTGGTTATCTTTGTTTTGAGTGAAGGTTCGAGTATAAGTTGAAAAAGATTTTTTTCAAGAGGTAAAAGTGTGAATTTTACACCTTGAAGTCGTGGGTTTATAGATTCAGACGTAACAACAAACGGAGAATTTTTATAGAGCTCATGGGTTTTTAAATGTTTGGTGACAAAGTATCGTGTCCCAATATTAAGATGTTTGAGTGCACCTTCTGCTAAGTGACGCGTTTTAAATACGACTAACTCATCAAGAATATTATTTCCTTCTTTCCCCATTGCAACACTCATAAAGTCATTTCTGTTACCATAGTAGTCATTAGGATTGAGTTTTATCATGCTTTGTGATTGGTAGATGTTGGGAGCAAAATAGGCATAGACAAAGGCAGATAAAGTTGTTAAAATAGTGATAAATATAATCGATTTTTTATATTGTGAGAGTATTGAAAATATCTCTTTAATATCGATTTCATCTTCATCATTGAAAGTATTAAGAGGTATATCTTCTAAGCGATTCATGCTATTCCTATTATCTTTGTTTATATTGGTATGATTTTAGCTTAAATTTGTCATAACTCCAAATATTCAGGTCAAATCTTGTGTATCATAGCGCTATAATAACGAATTGGTTAGAATGATATAGTAAAGAGTGTTAGCAGAAGGATGTAGATGGAGTTAGATCAAAAAGTCATATTTGTCGAGAGTGTTTTTGCACAACTTGTAGATGATGAGATGGTACTTTTAGACATGGAGAGTGAAAACTACTTTGGACTTGATGAAGTAGGTACATCGATTTGGAATGCCATGCAAGAGAACGAGACACTTGAAGAGGTCTTTAGCGTATTGTTGGAACAGTATGATGTAGGAGAAGAGATGTTGAAAAATGATTTACTCAATTTCGTGACAAAACTGGTAGACAATGGACTGGCAAAGGTAGTACAACAGTGAATTTAACACAATTACTTGACAAAGAGGGCATGACTATCTCCTCAGAGACTATCGTAAAACTTGAAAACTTTGCTTCCTTGCTTCATGAATGGAATCAAATACATAACCTTACAGGTGCTAAAACGGTAGAGGCTATTTATGTGAATATTGTAGATTCACTCTATCCTTTGACGTTTATAAAACAGCCCAAAAGTTTGCTTGATGTAGGTACCGGTGCAGGCTTTCCTGGATTGGCACTAGCTATTGCTATGCCTGAGACTGAAGTAGTATTGGCAGAACCTCTGAAAAAACGTGTCTCTTTTTTAAAGTATGCAGCGATAGATTTGGTATTGCCTAATGTGAGTGTAGAGGCTAAAAGAGTAGAGTTTGTAGAGCATGAAGCTTTTGAACTTATCTCTTCGCGTGCAGTGACCAATACCAAGTTACTATTGGACTTGACCAAAGAGATAAGTGACAGTAAAACAGAATATCTTTTCTATAAAGGTTCACGTGTTTTTGATGAGATAGAAGATGTACAACATCAGTTAGATTATGATATAGTACAGAAAAACCAGCGTAATTACCTATATATAAAGAGTTAAAGAATGATTTTAAAGTTACTTATTTTTGCTGTTGTGGGTCTGCTTATCTATAAATTTCTTGGTGGTAAACTGCCAACTTTAGGTAAAACAGCACAGGAAAAAAAACTAGATGAAGACACCTTGGTAGAGTGTGAGAAATGTAGTACCTATGTGACAGTAAAAGAGAGTTTTATTGTACACGGAAAGTATTACTGTTCGAAAGAATGTAGACCATAAAATAAAGGAAATAGTATGATTATCATTGGACATCCATGGATTAAAAGCAGTCGTTTTTGTAAAGTATTTTCTATAGACGATATTAAAAAAAGTAATGCAGATGAGATTGTGTTACTTGAACCTTTGGTTGACTCACATACCTATGCTGCATATTGTCAAGAGAACAATATTACCTTTGCAGTTGTTTCCAATACTTTGGATGATGCACTCTTTGCCAATGCACTTGGTGCCAAATATATCATTTGTGAAGAAGATGATGCCTTGATGATACAGCCTATTGCTCAAGAATACCTCTTTGATGCACGTTTGTTAGTGCTCATACATAGTGAAAAAGAGATATCTAAAATAGCACGTGGTGGTGTTGATGGTGTGATTTTTGCAGAGGCTATCTGCTAATATTGATGTTGCACGATATTTTACGTTATAAACTTACCTATACACTCATAGCACTCAATGTGCTAGTGTATCTTTTCTCTGCCTTTTTCAGCCATAGTATTGTCGATATGAACATGGAAACTTTAGTACATATGGGTGCTTTGTTCGGCCCTTATACTGTACAACAGGGTGAGTGGTGGAGACTGTTTACTGCAATGTTTTTGCATGGTGGCATGACACATATACTTATGAATATGTTTTCACTCTATATTGTAGGGCGTGCTGCTGAGATGTATTTTGATGTAAAATCTTATTTGAGTATTTATCTCTTTTCTGGACTCATTGGAGGGCTTGCCTCATTGAGTATGCATCCTGCGAGTCTGGGTGTGGGAGCATCTGGTGCTATCTTTGGTGTCTTTGGTGCTTTGGCAGGATTTTTCTTAGCACATAGAGACAAGATAAGTACACACGCTAAAGCCTTTATGAAAGACTTTGCCATTATTATAGGTATTAACCTGGTGATAGGGTTTTCCATTCCTGCTGTAGATGTATCTGCACATGTGGGCGGTTTGTTTGTGGGAATGTTAGGTGGGTTTTTAATCTCAAAAAATCCAAAGTTTTTTCTACTTTATAGTTCGGAAATGTTACTTGTGATGGTAGCATGGATGCCATATCTCTCCAGTCAATATGCACAAGTACTTTTTTAGACTTTTCATCCCTGCATTTTTGTGTGTATTCTTTCTTTTTGGTTGTGCTGTGAAAGTAGCATCTCCAAGCCATACACGCATTGATGACCTTTCTCATCTTCTATATACTTTGGATACGTCTATACCAAAAGAAGAGGCTTTGCAACTCTCAAAAGATATCTTTCAAGAAACTAAGGCACTCACAAAAGAGTTTGAGATGACATCTCCTCCTCAGTATCATAATTTTTTAGTAAATATTGGGGTAAAAGAAAAAGGGCTTTGTTACCACTGGTCTGATGCTTTTTATACATATTTTGCACATAAGACATACCCTTCTTTCGAGTTTCATTTGATGGGTGCAAATATAGGAAAGTACTGGACAGAGCATAATGTGATGGTTGTTGTGGCAAAAGGTATGCCAGCGGAAGAGGGCATTGTGATTGACCCATGGAGAGAGTCTGGCAGACTCTATTTCTCAAAAGTGAAAGAAGATACAAAATATGTGTGGGAACACAGAGCGAGTAGAGGTTGTAAGTAACTATTCGGCTACTGGTTCGTCACCTTCTCCTACTTCACGTAATTCTGCTGCTTCTGCTGCATCAGCTTCTTTTTGTGCTTCGGAGATTTCTTCTTTTTGGGTATCGTCTTGTTCTTCTATGGTATCTTCTTCTTGTATATCCGCAGCAGGTTCCGTTTCTTGTGCTGACTCTGCAACTTCTTCGCCAGAAGTTTCTACAACAGTTTCGGTATTGTTTTCTTCAGTTTCTTCTGCAAAAGATGTTGTTTGAAAGAGTAAAAAAAGTGTACAGAGTAGGTTGAAAAGTATTTTAGACATAAGTATCCTTTATAAAAAAGTATTATTAGTGTACAAAAATATTGCTAAAAAGGCAAATAAATCTTGTCAATAAGCTCTTCATATTCACTTTGGGCATTGGAGTCAATGGTGATGCCTCCACCACTTTTGTAGTAAAGCTTCTCGTTTTCTTTTTCTATAAAACGTATCATCACACCGGAACGTAAAGAGTCTCCATCAAAGACACCAAAGACACCTGTGTAGAAGTCACGCTCAAAGTTTTCAACGTCATCTATGATATTCGCAGTACTCTTTTTAGGTGTACCCGTGATGGAGCCAGCAGGTAGTAGTTGAGAAAGTAGTGAACCTATATTATCTTGCCATACATGAGGGAGTTTTGCTGTGAGTTTAGAACTGACTTGAAGCAACTCTTTTTTACCAGCTTTTATCTTCTCTACAAAGCGAAATTTCTCTACTTTTACCTCTGAGCCTATGATGCCTAAATCATTACGCATCAAATCAACTATCATTACATGTTCTGCCATCTCTTTTTTATTGTTTAAGATACTCTCTTTTGCATTAGGAAGGTTAGCATCAATTGTGCCTTTCATAGGGTAGGTTGCTATGGTGTCACCTTCCATCTCTACAAAACGCTCTGGTGAGAAACAGATAAACTCATCTTTATAATAGAGTTTAAATTTAGCCCGTGCATAGGTAAAGATTTCTTTGAGTGTATAGTTGGTTTCTATGGGTGTTTTAAAGGTGAGGTTGAGTAGATAGGTGTTGCCTGAGCGTATCTCTTCAAGGACTTTTTCTAAAGCTTTTTGATAGACAGAAAATGCAACAGGGTGTTTGGAAAAGGTAAAAGGTTTTTCTCTTTTTTTCACAGGGTAGTTGCGCCATGATTCTAGTTTGTAGTAGATGTCACTGTCTAAGTCACTGAGGGCTTTGGCGAAGATTTTGTTTTGGTCATAAGAGATGATAAAGAGAAAGGGGGTACGCGATTGACCAAATTGGTCAATCTGTTTAAATCCTTCCTCTTTTTTGTACCACATATTAAGCGTCTAAAAGTAAAAGCTTGAGTATCGCCATTCTCATAAAGACACCATTTTTGACTTGGGTTAAGACTTTACAGCGAGGGTCTTCGAGCATCTCATCTGAGATGTCAATGTTTCTCATCACTGGCCCTGGATGGAGTACTAAAATGTCTCTGTCTTCCATGCGCTCGGGAGTGATGCAGTACTGTTTTGCGTAGTCATCGTAGTCTTCAAAAAGCTCAGTCTCATGGCGTTCGAGTTGTGCACGCAGACTCATAATGACATCGACTTTGTCCATAACGTCTTCGAGGTTTTTGTACTGAGGCAATGTACTCTCTGGCATAAACTGTTCAGGGGCTACAAGTAAGACATTCATCCCCATACGAGTAAGCAGACGTATGCCAGAACTCGCCACACGTGAACTTACGATGTCTCCTACTATGGCGATGGTTTTACCTTTGACATCACCACCAAAATGTTCTACCATAGTAAAGAGGTCAAGCAGTGCTTGGGTAGGGTGTGCGTAGTTCCCTGCTCCGGCGTTAATGACAGGTGTGGTTTGCATGTCTGCGATAAGCTGTGGCGTTTCATTTTTCTCATGTCTGATGATAACCCCATCAGGCTCCATAGCACAAAGATTTGCAAAGGTATCTTCTAAACTCTCCCCTTTTTTTGCCGAACTTCTAGAAGGATCAAGATGTACCACAGAAGCACCCAAACGTTTTGCCGCTACTTCAAAAGAGCTACGAGTTCTTGTACTTGCTTCAAAGAAAAGGGTAATGAGTAGTTTGTCATGAAGCAGTTGTGGAGGACGTTGTGCTTTAAAGCATGCTGCATCATGCAGGAGTTGTGCTATCTGGCTGTCAGAAAAGTTATTGGTATCTACGAGATGTTGCATGGGTATCCTTAGCGAATAATTATGAGATTATAGCTAATAGGTGCTAATAAACCTTTTTAATCCTCTATCTGTACTCCACCACCCTTCAAACACAGTATCGTAATAAGGCTGTGTAACCTTAGAAAAATCCTCTTTATCTTCATACAAGTTCACACACCAGTCAAAGTCAATCTCTCGTGTTTTAAGTGCTTCTATGGAGAGGAGTGTGTCGTTGATGCACCCTAAACGACTAGGAGTGACAAGCAGTGTTTTGATGTTAAGTTCAGTGATGAGGTCTAGCATGGTGTACTCTTTAGTAATGGGGACGAGTAAGCCTCCTGCACCTTCAACTAGGAGGATGTCACAAAGTTTGGAAAGTTCGTGATATTTTTCAATGAGTTTTTCTATTTGAATAATCTGTTGGGTATCTGCACAAAAAGGTGCCGCAGGTAATGCGAATGTGTAAGCTGTGATATCTAGTGGTTTTAAGTCTTTGAAATTCTCATTAACCTTTTGACAAGCTTTTAGTAGTATAGTGGCATCAGGAGCTGTATGGGTTACACCTGTCTCTATGGGTTTGTAGACACCTACCTTATGCCCTTTTGAAGCAAGAGCTTCTATGAGCTGTAGTGTAGTGTGCGTTTTACCCACATTGGTACCCGTAGCGGTGATGAAAAGTGACTGCATACACAATTCCTATACATTTTTTGATACAATTATAGTAGAAATAGATAGATAACAAATTTAAGGATAACGATTGCCAAAGTTTGAAGAAGAATTAGACCTAGCCTTGGAGCTTGAAGAACCACAAATGTTTAAAGTGATTTTGCATAATGATGACTATACGAGTATGGACTTTGTGGTAGAAATACTCACGGGTATTTTTCATAAAAGCCATGCACAGGCAGAGCAGATCATGTTGCAGATACATGAAAAAGGTAAAGCCATCTGTGGTGTATACTCCTTCGAGATAGCGCAAACCAAAGCACAGCAGGTAAAGCAAAGAGCAAAACAAAATGAGTTTCCATTATTGGCAACTATAGAAGAAGACAGTTAAGAAGGATTAAGATGATAAGTGTAGCACTCAACGATGTATTTAAAGAAGCAGTGACGTATGCAAAAGAGAATAGGCATGAATACCTTACCGTGGAGCATCTTTTTTTAGCAATAGTCCGTTCCGTAGCAGGCAAGGAGATACTCTCATTGCTTGACGCAGATACCTCTATACTTGAAGCAGGAATACAAAAACATATTACACAGACGATACCATCGTTGAAAGAGGCAGTGGAGCCGTTTGAAACAGTGGCACTTTCACGTGCTATCAATGATATGATGACACATATTCACAGTTCAGGACGTACTGAAGCAACGATAGGTGACATGATAGCGGCTATCTTTATGCAAGAACATTCGTATGCGGTGTACCTTATGAAAAAAGAGGGTATTGCGCGTGTAGATGTGCTTGAGGTGATTTCTCATCGTTATGACAAACCACAGCTAGACTCAGATGAGGCTAAAGGTGAAGAGACTTTGCTTGATCAGTTTACTATGGAGCTTGTCGCTTTGGCTAAAACAGGCAAGATAGACCCAGTTGTAGGACGTGTTGATGAGATAGAGCGTGTCATGCAGACACTCTGCCGTCGTAAGAAAAACAACCCTCTGCTTGTAGGTGAACCAGGGGTTGGTAAAACAGCCATCGCTGAGGGGCTTGCACTGCGCATCAGTGAAGATGATGTACCTGACATTCTTAAAGGCTCAAGAGTCTATGCATTAGATATGGGTGCTTTGGTAGCAGGTACGAAATATAGAGGTGATTTTGAGAAACGTCTTAAAGGTATCATCAAAGAGCTTTCACAACAAAAAGATGCCATACTATTCATAGATGAGATACATACAATGGTGGGTGCAGGTGCAACATCTGGTGGAAGTATGGATGCATCTAATTTACTCAAGCCGACTCTTGCTCGTGGTGACTTAAAATGTATAGGTGCAACAACCTACCAAGAGTACAGAAACTTTTTTGACAAAGACAAAGCACTTAGCCGTAGATTTGCAAAAATAGATGTGGAAGAGCCAAGTAAGGAAGATACCTTTACCATACTAAAAGGTATTCAACATAAGTATGAAAACTATCATCATATTAAATTTACAGATGCGGCACTGGAGTCTGCGATAGACCTGTCTGTAAAATATCTTCATGATAGATTTTTACCAGATAAAGCGATGGATATCATCGATGAGGTAGGGGCACATTTTATGCTTAGAGGGCAAAGTGATGTGACGATTAAGCCTAAAGACATCGAAATGTCTGTGGCTAAGATGATGAAGCTACCTTCTACCGTGATAGGTACAGATGATACTAAGAAGTTGAAAAATTTAGAAAAAGATTTGTCTTCACATATCATAGGACAAGATGAGGCGATTAAAGCACTCTCAACAGCTATCAAACGTTCGTATGCAGGGCTTAATGGAGAAGATAGACCTATAGGATCTTTTCTTTTTGTTGGACCAACAGGTGTAGGTAAGACAGCATTGGCGACACAGCTTGCAAAGACTATGCATGTACACTTCGAGAGACTTGATATGTCTGAGTATATGGAGCCTCATACTATCTCTAGACTCGTTGGTGCGCCTCCTGGGTATGTTGGGTATGAACAGGGTGGATTACTCACTGAGATGATAAAAAAGCATCCGCATACTGTACTGCTTTTAGATGAGATAGAAAAAGCACATCCTGATATTATGAATATTTTACTTCAGGTAATGGATGGTGCGAAACTGACCGACAACAACGGAGTGGTGAGTGACTTTAAAAATGTTATACTCATTATGACCTCTAACATAGGAACAAAAGAAGCCAATGTCATGGGCTTTGAGAAAGATACTTCATCTAAAACAGATAAAGCTTTGGCAGCTTTCTTCTCTCCTGAGTTTAGAAACCGTTTAAGTGGAACGATAGAGTTTAATCCGCTCTCTTTAGAGGTCTTAATGACTATTGTAGATAGAGAGATGGATAAAGTGAATACTCTTTTGGCGCCTAAAAAAGTGAAAGTAAAACTGAGCAAAAAAGCCAAAGAGTACCTCGCTAAAGAGGGTTATGATGAACGTTATGGTGCAAGACACATTGCACGTGTGATAGATGAGAAAGTCAAAGAAGCACTTACTGATGAGATACTCTTTGGAAAACTCAAAAAGGGTGGCTCTGTAAAAATGGGCTTAAAAAAAGAGACACTTCACTTTGAGTTTACTGAGAAATAGATAGCGATGGATGAAGCGACTGAAGAGGATTACTATGTCCCGCCTTTGAGTAAATACTCTTCTACTTTTCCTGACCCACGTTATGCACCTGATGAAGGTTTGCTTGCTTACGGGGGTGATCTTAGCTCTCACCGACTTCTTTTCGCCTATAAAAAAGGAATCTTCCCTTGGTATTCTGAAGGTGACCCTATACTTTGGTGGTCCCCAAATCCAAGACTGCTACTTTACCCCAACAAATTCAAACTGCGTAAATCTTTTAGAAGAGTGTTACGTTCTGGAAAATTTACAGTAACTTTTGATAAACACTTTTCCGAGGTTATTGAGCATTGTGCAACAGTGTGCAGAGAAGGGCAGGAAGCATCGTGGATTGTTCCTGAAATTATAGAAGCTTACACAAGACTGCATGAAGAGGGCTTTGGGCACTCTGTAGAGGTACACCTTGAGGGGAAACTTGTAGGTGGGCTGTATGGATTGGCTTACGGAAAAGCCTTTTTTGGAGAGTCAATGTTCTCTTTGGTCTCAGATGCATCAAAGGTAGCATTTAAAGCACTAAGTGACGTTTTAGGAGACAGAGGTTATGATTTTATAGACTGTCAGATGAAGACAGATCATATGATAGGCTTAGGGGCTGAAGTGGTTGATAGAGATATTTTTCTTGATGCACTTGAAGTGGCTATCACTAAAGAGACTGACTTTGGTAAATGGCACGATTTTAAATGGACGTATAAGGAATAAAAGATGGTAAATAGAGACATAGGATTCTCTTTATGGTTAGACTTCGTTGAGAGAGATTATTTGAAAAATGAGTTTTCTTCTTTGATTGAAAAAGGGATTATTAATGGAGCAACATCCAATCCTTCCATCTTTGCAAGTGCTATCACTACTTCACCTGCGTATAAAGAGCAGCTTGAAAGCCTTGAAGGAAAGAGTCCAAAAGAGAAATATGAAGACCTCGCTGTAGATGATATTCGTACTGCTGCACAGGCACTACGTAGTTCTTATGATGAAGGTAATGACGGATATATCTCCATAGAAGTTGATCCTTTTTTATCGAATGATACCCAAGGTACTATTGAAGAAGGTAAGCGTCTTTTTGCTGCCATTGGTGAGCCAAATGTGATGGTGAAAGTACCTGCAACAGAAGCTGGATATGATGCCATGACAGAACTTTTGTCTAATGGAATTTCTGTCAATGCCACACTTATCTTTTCACCTAAGCAAGCACAGAAATGTTTAAAGGCTATGAAAAGAGGACTGGATGATTTTGAATCATCAGGTGGAGGACGTTGTGAAGCAGTGATTTCTGTTTTTGTAAGTCGCTTTGACAGATTGCTGGACAGTGATTTGGAAAAAGAGGGACTTGATGTTGCAAAAACAGGTATCTATAATGCTGCCAAGATTTATAATATCGTTGAAGCAAACCATACCCCATCTGTACGTACGCTCTTTGCAAGTACGGGAGTTAAAGGTGATGATTTACCTGCAGATTACTATATGAGAGAACTTTTAGCTCCTCACTCTGTTAATACAGCACCATTGGCTACGATAGAAGCCTATATAGCCACAGAAGCATCTGCCCCAAAATTACCTATAGATGATGCAGTAATAAATGGATATTTCACAAAACTTTCAGACAATGGTTTTGATATGGATGAAGTGTATAAAACATTATTGGATGATGGACTTGTAGCATTTGAAAAAGCATTTCAAGAGATGTTAGATACGTTAAAATAACCTAATATAAAGGGATACCATGGAAGAAAAGCTCAAACTATATCTTAGAACAATGATTAGTAATAAGGGGTCTGACCTCCATATCAAGTCAGGTTCACAAGTACGTGTTCGTATTTATGGTGTCCTAAAAGTATTGGGAAAAGAATCTCTCACTGCTGACATGGTTGAACGATTAGCCAAAGAGATTACTACCGCTGACCAATATGAAAAACTCGTCACAGACAGAAACCTTGACTTCTCTTATGTTTTAGGAGATGAAAATAGATTTCGTGTAAACTTCTTTTATCAAATGGATGGACTCTCTGCAGTATTTAGAATTATCACTGTAGATATCTTGTCTTTAGATGACCTAAATCTTCCTCCTGTCATTAAAACATTTACAGAGATACAAAGAGGATTGGTACTGGTGACTGGTGTAACAGGTTCTGGTAAATCAACTACGCTTGCAGCTATACTTGACAAGATAAACAGAGAGCAAAAAAAGCATATCATCACTGTAGAAGATCCCATAGAGTTTGTACATAAAGACAGAGGCTGTCTTATTAACCAAAGAGGAATAGGACAAGATGCCCACTCCTTTTCAGATGCACTTAGAGCAGCGCTGAGAGAAGACCCTGATATCATACTTGTTGGGGAAATGAGGGACTTGGAGACTATCGATATTGCACTGCATGCTGCCAATATAGGGCACTTGGTTTTTTCTACCCTTCACACACTAGATGCAAAAGAGACGATTGACAGAATTGTCGGTATGTTTGGGAATGAAGAGCAAAATCGTATTCGTATGTCTTTGGCATCGGTACTTGAAGGTGTTATTTCCCAAAGGCTTATTCCTACCATTCGTGGAGGTAGGGTTGCAGGTATTGAAATTCTTAAAAAGACAGCACGTATCGAACAACTTATTGCTGAAAACAGAGATGCAGAAATCTTAGATGCACTCTTTGAAGGTAAAGAGATTTACGGGACACAAACCTTTGACCAAGCCCTACTTGACCTCTTACGTGCAGGTGAAATAAGCAATGAAACAGCACTTGAATATGCAACAAATCCAGCAGATATGAAACTCAAAATGCAAGGGGTTGGAAAAGGTGCTATTATACAAGAGAGCTTTGAAAAAGATGATATCGAAGCAGATGTCTTTGCCTTTAAAGATGACGAGGAAGATTAATTTAATCTAAACTCGATATAATTCGCGTCTATTTTGCCTAAATTTTGGGTAGAAAGATTTAATTTTAAAGGACAGAAATGTTAGAAGGTATCGTTAGAGAGAGTATCGGGAAACGTACTGCAAAAGTACTTAGAAGAGATGGTTATCTAACTGCAAACCTTTACGCAAATGGCGTAGAGAACATTCAAGCTGCGTTTAAACGTGGTGAGTTTGTAAGAGCAGTTAGAAATAAGGAGAACCTAGCATTCGCAGTAAAAGTGGGTGACACTGAAGCAAATGTTGTGATTCAAGAGTATCAACTACACCCAGTACATGGTGAAGTAGTACACGTAGATTTAAGAGTAACTGTACCAGGACAAGTAACAAACTTCCTCGTACCAGTAATCACACACGGAACACCAATTGGACTTAAAAACAAAGGTGTACTTGTTATGTCTAAAAAAAGATTAAAAGTAAGAGGCGCTATCGAAGATATGCCTGCGAAATTTGACCTTAATGTTGAGCCATTAGAGAGAGATGCATCAATTCTTGTAAGAGATATTGATGTACCTGCAAACTGTAGATTGATGGACAGACCAGATGTTTCTATCTGTGGTGTAATCAAAGCTAAGTAATTATAGTATGACACTTTTCGTAGGTCTAGGAAATCCAGGACCACAGTACGAAAACACACGTCATAATATCGGCTTTAAGGTTATCGACAAACTTGTTGATGACTTTGGAGCTCGAGACATATCTAAAACTTCTTTTCATGGTAAACTTTACCGTTCAAGCAATTCACTTTTTTTAAAACCTACTACTTTTATGAATCTTTCAGGTAAATCAGTACAGCCAGTAAAACAATTTTTCAAAGTAGATCTTGAAGATGTTATTGTGATTCATGATGATATTGATTTACCTTTTGGTGCAGTACGTTTTAAAAGAGGTGGTGGGCATGGTGGACATAATGGACTAAAGTCGCTTGATGCCAGTATAAGCAAAGAGTACCTACGTGTACGTGTACGTGTAGGTGTGGGTAAACCTGAACATAAGTCACAAGTAGCTGACTATGTACTACATAACTTTTCCGATGAAGAGATGCAAAAACTGCCACAACTGATTGAACATCTTGCAAAAGCATGTAAAATGCTTGTAGATGAAGAGTTAAATACGGTAAAATCCTTCTATAGTCTAAAGTCTATAGAAAATTTACAATAAATAGAAAGCTTAAAATAATGGAAGGGTTAAAATAATGAGTCTCCTAAGTCCAAAACTCTATTTTTTTTATCTTTCAAAACTTTATATTAAAAATTTACTCTCCATTTTGTTTGGACTCTCTTTCGCATTTGCTGCAATAGATTATTTTCAATATGCACAAAAACTCGATGTCTCTGGGAGTTATCAAATCCTCTATATTTTTTATATGTGGGAGCAGGCATTGGGTCTACTGTATCCACTTGCAATTGTGTTTGCTTTGATTATGACAAAGTTGTCATTGATTAGAAATAACACTATGGGGGCACTGCATGCCTTTGGCTACAACAGACAAAGGCTCATATTACCACTTCTTTTGGTATCGGTTTTAACCTATATTATCTTTACCCTTTTACATACAACAGAATTTTCATATGCAAGAGATAAAGGGACACTCTTACTTAAAAATGAGATAAATGCCTACAATGTCAATAACCTGTTTTTTAAATATGATGATACTTTTGTTTATATAGATAAATTGGATCCTATTACAAAAACGATAGAAGGTATTACTATTTTTAAAGTAGCTGGTTATCAGGTACGATATACCATTAAATCACCCAGAGCGACATTTAATGGGCATGAATGGGATGCGGAAGATGCGACGATAAAAACACATATTTATCAACAAGGTAAATTGGTACGTTATGATATTGAACATCAAAAAAATATAAGAACTTTGGAAGGATATAAGCCAAAAATTATTGAATCTTTATATGAAGGTAAGGCACTCAATATTGTTGATGCATACAATACTTGGCGTTTATTGGACAAACAACATTTAAATTCAGATAAAATAAGGGCAGTACTGTATAATAAAACAATCGTACCACTTTTTGCTATTGCACTTTTAGTGATACTCTTTTTCAAGTTACCATTTCATGCACGTATGATGAATGTTGGATCAATTATCGCTTTTTCTTTGGGTGCTACATTTATGATATGGGGTATTTTATTTGGGTTAAACCAGATTGGTAACAATGGTGTGCTTGTACCAGAACTGACAGCTATATTACCAGTATTTTTACTCTGGATATATGCTATTTATATTTATTTTTCGGATGGAAAATCGATTCAATAGTAGGGGATTTAATAAGGATATTTATACAAGTATCATTTTCCCCATTTCTGCTCTACAAGCCACTTCAGAGAGGCTCTAACTCTGTTTTAATCATTTTTAGATAAAATCACCTTAAAATAGATTAAGATTTTAGGATTAAATAGATGACTTTAGATACCCAAGCATTGGTGGAAAAATATGGGACACCATTGTATGTATATGATTTTGATTATATTGAAAACAGATATACCACACTTAAAGATGCTTTTGCAGGAAAAAAATCGATTATTAATTATGCAGTAAAGGCAAATTCGAACCTTTCTGTTATTGCACATTTGGCTAAACTAGGAGCTGGTGCAGACTGTGTGAGCATTGGTGAAGTAAACCGTGCGCTTACAGCATGTGTAGATAAGTATAAAATTATCTTCTCTGGAGTAGGGAAGCGTGATGATGAGATACGTGAAGCTTTGCAAAAAGATATTCTTATGCTTAACCTTGAGAGTGAAGCTGAGATGAAACGTGTAGAGTTGGTAGCAAAAGAGCTTGGGAAAGAGGCCCGTATCTCTATTCGTGTCAATCCAAACATTGATCCACAGACACATCCATACATCTCTACGGGACTGCATGAAAATAAATTTGGTGTAGAGATAGATATGGCAAAACGTATGTATATTTATGCCAATAAATCAGAATTTCTTAATCCTATAGGAATTCACTTTCATATAGGTTCTCAGCTTACAAAACTCTCACCTATTCAAGAGTCTGCACAAATTGTTGCTGATTTGGTACGTTCACTTAAAGCCATCAAAATAGATATTAAATTCTTTGATGTAGGTGGAGGGATTGGTGTCGTGTATGATGATGAGGTAACTATTTCAGCAAGTGAATATACACAAGCCATTTTCCAAGCAACCAAAGGTTTGGATGTGACACTGCTTTGTGAACCTGGTCGTTACATGGTAGCCAATGCAGGTGCATTTTTTACAAAAGTATTGTATGAAAAAAATAATGACGGTAAACGTTTTGTTATCGTAGATGGTGGGATGAATGATCTTATAAGACCTAGTCTTTACAATGCTTACCACAAGATAGAAGCTGTAGGTGTAGAAGGTGAGAAGTCACCGGCAGATGTGGTAGGACCAGTATGTGAGAGTGGTGATTTCTTTGGGAAAGATGTACCACTTCCTGCGTTAGCACATAATGATATTATTGTCGTACAGTCTGCAGGTGCATACGGCTTTACTATGGCATCGAACTACAATACGCGTGCAAAACCAGCAGAGGTAGCATTGCAAGGTGGAGAAGACAGACTCATTCGCAAACGTGAAACATACGATGATCAGGTTAGATTAGAATTAGAGTATTTACAACAGTAAAGGACAGATATGACTTTGGACGATCTAAGATTAAAAATTGACAGCCTTGATGATACACTTTTAAAGCTCTACAATGAGCGTATGGAACTTGTACATCAAGTAGGTGAACTTAAGAACACAACAGGTGCACCTATCTATCGTCCTGAGAGAGAACAGGCTATTTTAAATCGTCTTAAAACACGAAACAAAGAGTCAAATGGTAAATTGACCGATGCTGCCATAGATGCACTCTTTTTAGAGATGTTTGCAGTAGCTCGTAATCTTGAGCTCCCTGAAGGTGTAGCATTTTTAGGACCAGAAGCGAGTTTCACCCATCAAGCTGCAGAGAGTAAGTTTGGTGCCATGTCAGCATATATTCCTATGGCATCGATACAAGGCATCTTTCGTGAAGTAGCTAAAGGCACAGCAAAATTTGGTGTGATACCTATCGAAAATTCCTCGAATGGCATTGTGAGTGATACGATTAACTGTTTGGATGAATATGATCTTAAAATCATCGCAGAAGTAATGATAGATGTACATTTTGCTTTTGCTACTTTGTCTGAAGATATTAAACAGATTAAAAAGATTTACTCAAAAGATATTGCTTTTGGACAGTGTCGCCTGTTTTTACATGATTTAGGCTTGGATGATGTAGAGTTGGTTCCGGTAGAATCTACAGCAAAAGCGGCAAAACTTGCCGCAGAAGATGAAACTGCAGCAGCGCTTTGTCCTGCTATTGCAGCAAAACTCTATAACTTGCCTATACGCTTTAATAATATTGAGGACAATACGAACAATAGAACACGTTTTTTTATTATTAGTAATTTTGAGAATGCACCTTCCGGAGATGATAAAACATCGCTGCTTGTAAGACTCTCAAACAGACCAGGTTCACTGGTTGATTTTTTAAATCACTTTGAAGAGGCAGATGTGAATTTAACAAAGATTAAATCTCATATTGTTGAAGGGGAATCTATCTTTTTTATTGAGTTTCATGGACATAAGGATGATGAGAATGTTAAGCCGATTTTAGAAAAATTAAAAGATGAAATTAAAGTATTGGGCTCTTATGTTCGAGAAACTGATGACGTCTAAAAAATTAAAAATTAAGAGTTAAAAATGAGATATAACAAAGTACTTGAAAATATAAAAACATATGAGGCAGGAAAGCCTATAGAGCTTGTAGTACGTGAATTTGGGATTGCCCCAGAAGATGTGGTCAAGCTTGCATCCAATGAAAACCCAATAGGTACAAGTCCTGCAGTAAAACAAGCTATCATCGATAATGCAGGAAAAGCACATCTTTATCCTGATGATTCTATGTTTGAACTCAAGGCTGCGTTGGCTTCAAAGTATACAGTGAATGAAAGTAACATTATCATCGGAGCAGGGTCAGACCAAGTATTGGAGTTTATCTCCCGTGCAGTGTTGGATGAAAATTCATCTGTACTTATGTCAGCAGTAACCTTTGCTATGTATGAAATATATGCAAAACAAATGGGAGCAAAGATATACAGAACAGCAAGCTATGCACACAAATATGATGAGTTTATGGAAGCATACGAGATGCATAAACCAAAGATTATCTACCTCTGTACACCGAACAACCCGACAGGGGATGCTACGAGTAAAGAAGAGGTACTCAAAATCATCAATGCTGTAGATAAAGAGACATTGATTGTGGTAGATGGTGCCTATATGGAATATGCTGCAGCTAAGGATAGTACATATGCTATAGAGCCAAATGACATACTTGGCTTCCCAAATGTGATTTATCTGGGTACCTTCTCTAAAGCTTATGGACTTGGTGGTATGCGTGTTGGGTATGGTATCGCTAACAGTGAGATGATAGAGCAACTTTACAAAATGAGACCACCATTTAATATCTCTACACTTTCACTTGCAGCTGCGATTGAGGCGTGTAAAGATGAAAATTTTGTTAATGAGTCTATTGTTTTACACCAAGAACAGATACAACGTTATGAAACCTTTGCCAAAGAGAATGGATTTACGTATATTGAGAGCTATACAAACTTTATTACCTATCTATTTGCTGATGACATGGATTCGACAAAGATAGCAGATGACTTGCTAAAACGAGGTGTTATCATACGTAACCTTGCTTCTTATGGAATGAATGCTATGCGTATCACTGTAGGTACAGCCAATCAGAATGATGTATTCTTTAAACACTTTTTGGAAGTCATCGCTTGAAAAAAGTAGTTGTGGTAAAAGCATCTGAAGTAAAAGTGACCCCTTTTGTATTGGATGATTTTATGCAAGTTAAGCAGATGCATGGTAGTATGACTAAAATTACAAAAAAATCCCTAAAACATTTAGCCGATGATTTGGGACTTTCATACGATGACAAACAGATTGGTTTTACTAAAAAACTGATAACGGCATATTTAGAAAGACAGGTAAGATGATGAACATAAAAGCACGTTCCATAGAAGAGTTGAATACCCTTGCAGAAGAGATTAGACAAAAGATACTTGAGACTGTAAGTAAAAATGGTGGACATCTCTCTTCAACTATGGGAGCAACCGATTTGATTGTTGCGATGCATAAAGTGTTTGATGTAGAAAAAGATCCTTTTATTTTTGATGTAAGTCACCAAGCCTATGCGCATAAACTATTGACTGGACGTTGGGAAGAGTTTCATACGCTACGTCAGTTTGACGGTATCTGTGGCTACACCAAACCTAAAGAGTCAAAGTATGACTACTATGTTGCCGGGCATAGTTCTACTTCTATCTCGTTAGCTGTAGGTGCAGCAAAGGCGATAGCTTTAAAAGGAGAAGATAGAGTACCTGTAGCATTTATAGGTGATGGCTCTATGTCTGCTGGTATGGTCTATGAAGCACTCAATGAACTTGGAGACAGAAAGTACCCTGTAGTCATCATTTTAAATGACAATGAAATGAGTATTGCTAAACCTATTGGGGCTATTTCAAAGCTATTGTCTCAAACGATGGCAGGTTCTTTTTACCAAAGCTTTAAAGGCAAGGTTGAGAAAGTACTTGAGCATTTCCCTGAAAGTGCTACCTATATGGCAAAACGCTTTGAAGAGTCCTTTAAACTGATTACCCCAGGCATCTTGTTTGAAGAGATGGGTATCAAGTATATAGGCCCTGTAGATGGACACAATATTGAATCTTTGATAGAGACGATGGAGGTTGCCAAAGCTTTAGGTGAACCTGTGATTATTCATGCACAGACCACTAAGGGTAAAGGTTATGAAATAGCAGAAGGAAGCAAAGAGCATTGGCATGGCGTGAGTGCTTTTGATCTCAAAACCGGTATGGCGCCTAAAAAAGATGGTGCGAAGTCTGCAACTGCTATTTTTTCAGAAACACTTGTTCAAATGGCAGATGAAGATGAAAAAATTGTAGGTGTTACAGCCGCTATGCCATCGGGTACTGGTATGACAGCAGTGATGGAAAAATATCCAGAAAGTTTCTGGGATGTAGCGATTGCTGAACAGCATGCAGTTACCTCTATGGGTCCCTTGGCAAAAGAAGGGTTTAAACCTTTTTGTACGATTTACTCAACCTTTTTGCAACGTGGTTTTGATCAGGTGATACATGATATTGCTCTTATGGATTTAGGTGTGGCATTTGCAATGGATAGAGCAGGTATCGTAGGTGAAGATGGAGAGACACATCAAGGAGCATTTGATATCTCTTATTTAAGAGGTATCCCTAATATGACACTACTTGCTCCGTACAATGAAACAACCATGAAACTTTGTATGGCATTTGCAAAAGAGTATAACCATCCTTGTGCTTTCAGATACCCAAGAGGTGCTTTTTTGGCAGAGGACTGTGAAAGTCCAGCGTATGAACTAGGTAAATCTGTTTTACTTCAAGAGGGTGATGAAATACTCTTTATTGGGTATGGTAACGGTGTAGGACGTGCCCAAAAGGTGGCTGAGCTTGTTGAAGCCAAAGTGGCTATCTTGGATTTACGTTTTGTGAAGCCACTAGATGTTGAGATGCTAGTGAACTTGAGTAAAAAGTATAAAAAGTGGTTTGTTTTTTCAGACTCGGTAAAAAGGGCGGGTGTAGGTTCTGCAGTGTTAGAGTGCTTGAGTGAAAACGAGATACAAGATGTTTCATTAACCTCGTTTGAGTATGATGATGCTTTTATTACCCATGGTAATACGAAGTTGGTTGAAGAGAGTTTAGGTTTATTGCCTGAACAATTGGCAAAAAGAATAGTGTAGCACTTCGACAGGCTCAGTGACCAAATAGTGTTGGTGGCTGAGCCTGTCGAAGCCTATGGATTTAAATAAGTATCTTTAAAGATATTTATTTAAGTTCAGTGACAGTGAACAAAATAACAAAGGATTCAAAAATGGCTAACCAATACATTTTTACAAGTGAATCAGTAACCGAAGGTCATCCAGATAAAATGGCTGATCAGATCTCAGATGCTATATTAGATTATATCATCGCAAGAGATCCACAAGCAAGAGTGGCTTGTGAGACGTTAGTGAGCAATGGTTTTTGTGTTATCGCAGGAGAACTAAAAACAACAGCGTATGCACCGATGCAAGAGATTGCAAGAGAGGTGATAAAAGAGATAGGCTATACCGATGCTATGTATGGGTTCGATTACCGTAGTGCAGGTGTACTTAATGGTATAGGGGAACAAAGCCCAGATATCAATCAAGGTGTAGATCAAGAAGATGGTGAAATCGGTGCAGGAGACCAAGGACTTATGTTCGGGTATGCTTGTAAAGAGACACCAGAGCTTATGCCACTACCTATCTCCCTAGCGCATAAAATTACTGCAAAACTTGCAGAAGTTCGTAAAAATGGTACTGTCCCGTTCTTACGTCCAGATGGTAAAGCACAGGTCTCTGTGAAGTATGTAGATGGAAAACCAGTGTCGATTGATACGATTGTGGTTTCTACGCAACACCATGATAATGTTACTTTGGAACAAGTACAAAAAGCTGTACTTGAAGAGGTCATTAAAGCGGTAATTCCAGCAGAGCTAATGCATGATGATATCACTTATCACATTAACCCAACAGGGCGTTTTGTGATTGGTGGACCTCAAGGTGATGCAGGACTTACGGGTAGAAAAATTATTGTAGACACTTATGGTGGCTCTTGTCCTCATGGGGGAGGCGCTTTTTCTGGTAAAGATCCTACAAAAGTTGACCGCAGTGCAGCTTATGCAGCCAGATATGTGGCTAAAAACCTAGTAGCAGCAGGAGCTTGTGAAAAAGCGACACTTCAGATAGCCTATGCAATTGGTGTAGCAAAACCAGTTTCGATTTATGTAGATACACACGGTACAGCCAATGTAGATGAAGCAAAAATTACTGATTGTGTAGCAGCACTTTTTGATCTGACACCTAAGGGTATTATGGAAGAGCTTGATTTGTTAAGACCTATCTATAAAAAAACAGCAGCCTATGGACATTTTGGTCGAGAAGACGAAGATTTTACCTGGGAAAAAACACCAAGAGTTGAAGAGATTAGAAGTTATTTGGGACTTTAATTGTGTAAAAAGAGAATGCCTCTTTTTTGCACATTGATTTTAGAGTTTTTAAAGTATTTTTTAAAAATCTTTAGCTATAGTTTGGGTATATTTAAATAAAAGGAAAGAAAATGGCAGTAATTATTAATGATACTTGTATCAACTGTGCAGCATGTATTGACGAATGTCCAGTGGAAGCAATTGTAGATGAGGATGATAATCCAACGGGTGAGGAGTACTACTATGTATATCCTGATAAATGTGTTGAGTGTGTAGATCACTTTGATTCTCCAGCATGTGCGGAAGCATGTCCAACTGAAGACTGTATTACTTGGGATCTTCCATTTACAGCAGAGCATAAAGCACACTTCTGTGAAGGTGAAAACTACCTTGACGAGAAAGCATATGTATGTGAAAATGCTGATGCTGAAATGCCAATGAGAGATGATATCTCAATTGAAGACAGACAAGCAAAAAGATCAGTAGTAGAAGAATAATCACTACAATCTTCCGGAGACTGCCATCAGCAGTCTCTCTGCACTCATAATACTCTCCAAAAAATTTCAACTTAATTTAATACTTTTTTAGATAAAATTCCGCCCGAATACTATCCTCATAATAGTGTTGCCTTGTAATTATTGGCACATATAATTATTGGAAGTAAATAATCGCTTAGGAATATAAGTATGGAACAAACATTATCAATCATTAAACCAGATGCAGTAGCAAAAAACGTTGTAGGTCAAATTTTGGCTAGATTTGAAGCAGCTAATCTTAGAATTGCAGCAACTAAAAAAATCAGACTAAGTAGAGTAGATGCTGAAGCATTTTACGCTATTCACGCTGAAAGACCTTTCTTTAAAGACCTTGTAGACTTCATGATTTCTGGTCCAGTTGTAGTAACTGTACTTGAAGGTGAAAATGCAATGCAAACTAACAGAGACCTTATGGGTGCTACAAATCCTGCAGATGCAGAAGCGGGTACTATTAGAGCTGATTTTGCAGACAGTATTGATGCAAATGCAGTACATGGTTCTGACTCTGTTGAAAATGCAATTAATGAAATCAATTTCTTCTTTGCACAAAGAGAGATTAACTAATACAATTTAAGGAGTATTCCTTATGACAATTGTATTTGATAAGGTAGGTTCAACAGCAAAACCCATTGAATTAAGTTCAGAGGGGATTTTGCTTGAGGGAACTTTGAGAAAAAGTGGTTATCATCAAGTAACTTTAGATGCAGTATTAAGCGGTGATCTTGAGCTTGATTGTGACAGATGTGGTGACACATATGATTACAGTGTTGACTCAAAACTAACACTTAAACTAAGCGATTTGGTTTCTGAAGATAAAGATGATTTAGATATAATTGAGTTTTTAGATGGCAAAATTGATATTTTGTACATATTAGAGAGCGAAATTAACGCACTCAAGGGGACATATCATTATTGTGACAAATGTGACAACAATGATGAAGACTTTGAGATAGAATATTAAACAGAAGGATATAACATGGCAGTACCTAAGAGACGTGTGAGTCACACAAGAGCAGCGAAAAGAAGAACACATTACAAATTGACATTACCAATGCCTGTAAAAGATGCAGATGGAACATGGAGAATGCCTCACCACATGAACATGACTACTGGTGAGTACAAAACAACTAAAGCGTAATTGATGATACGCATCGCAATTGACGCAATGGGTGGGGACTTCGGTCCTGAACCTATTATAGAAGGTGTTATTCAAGCACTTGATGAAAAAAGATTCTTACCTATACTTGTAGGTGACAAAGAACAGATATTAGAATACCTCCCACAATATTACATAGATAAGGTTGAATTTGAACAATCTTCTGATGTTATTGCTATGGCGGATGCTGCAACAGATGCATTGAAGCGTAAAGACTCTTCTATTTATAAAGCTGTAGAACTTGTACGTGATGGAAAAGCAGATGCAGTACTTTCAGCTGGACATTCAGGGGCTACTATGACTGCAGCAACACTTCGCATGGGAAGAATCCCAGGTATTAAAAAGCCAGCACTTGCAACATTGATGCCTAGTATCACGAAAGATAAAACGTTGGTTCTTGATGTAGGTTCTGTTACTGACTGTAAGCCTGAAAACCTTTTTCAATTTGGTGCAATGGGTGAAGCATATGCTGAAAAAATCATGAAGATTAAAAATCCTAAAGTAGGACTTTTAGCAAATGGTAGTGAAGACTCCAAAGGAAATGAGCTGACCAAGGCAACTTTCCCTTTATTGAAAGCTTTAGATGGTTTTATCGGTAATGTTGAAGGTAAAGATATCTTCAATGGTAAAGTGAATGTTGTTGTATGTGATGGATTTACAGGAAATATTTTACTTAAAACTTCAGAAGGTGTGGTTTCTACAGTTTTTGACTTGATGAAACAGCATATACGCAAGTCATTACCTGCGAAAATTGGTGCACTTATGATGAAAAAGAAAGTGTTTGGAAATATGAAAAAGCAAGTAGACAAAGATGAGTATGGTGGAGCACCACTGCTTGGTCTTAAAGGTTGTGCCATCATTTCTCATGGAGCATCTAGCCCTAAAGCCATCAAAAATGCAGTTTTTCAAGCTATCTCTTATGTAGAATCAGATGTCAATACAACCATCGAAGAGATTTTAGAAAAAAGCGAATAATACCATTATATTAAAGGGAACAAGTCATGGCTTGCTTCCCATTTTCTCCCTCATTTTTAGAAGTTCCCTATTAAACTTATGGTAAAATAAATCCAATAATGTGTTAAGGATAACTATGTCACAAATTTATGCTTCATTTAGATCTATAGGTGCGTATGTGCCTGAGAAGATTTTAAGCAATGCTGATCTTGAAAAAATGGTAGATACCACGGATGAGTGGATACTTAAACGAACAGGTATTAAAGAGCGTCATATAGCAGCTAAAGATGAAGTAACGAGTGATATGGGTGCTAAAGCAGCAGCACTGGCCATAGAGCGTTCTGGCATTGCTAAAGAAGAGATTGATTTAGTGCTTTGTGCTACCGTAACGCCTGACTATTTTAACATGCCATCTACTGCATGTATTATCTCCGATAAATTAGGTATTAGAAATGTACAGGCATTTGATATCTCTGCTGCCTGTAGTGGTTTTGTCTATCTACTCTCTGTAGCGAAGGCATTTATTGAGTCTGGTATGAAAAAAAATGTACTGATTGTAGGTGCAGAAAAGTTTTCTTCAATCGTAGACTATACAGACAGAAGTACTTGTATCCTGTTTGGTGACGGTGCAGGGGCAGCGATGATATCTGCAACGATAAAGAAAGAAGAGTCATTTATTGATCTTCATGCCTCAGCTGATGGTGCTTATGCTGACTTCTTGGTGACACCAGCGCCAGGAAGTATCAACCCTGTGAGTCAAAAAGTGATAGATGAAGGCTTACAATATGTGCAAATGAAAGGAAATGAAACCTTTAAACTTGCAGTAAAAACACTCACAAAAGATGTCAAAGAGATTTTGGCTAAAAATGAAATTAACTCTGATGATATTCCTCACTTTATTCCGCATCAAGCCAATTACCGTATCATCAAAGCAGTGGGTGATGCGCTTAAGATGAAAGAGGAACAAGTGGTGCTTACTGTGGGTAAATATGGTAACACTTCGGCAGCTTCTATTCCTATGGCGATTAACGATATTTGGGAGTCAGGTAGACTTCAAAATGGCGAACTTATGTTACTTGATACCTTTGGTGGTGGACTTACTTGGTCTTCTGCTTTGCTTCCTTTTGCAGGAAAGAGTAAATAAAACGTGAAAATCTCTTTTATAGGTGATATCGTAGGTAAACCAGGTCGCTTAATGCTGAAGCGACACCTCAAAAGACTACAACAAGAACACTTCATTGACTTTACTATAGCCAACTATGAAAATGCCTCTCATGGCTTTGGATTGACTGAAAAAAACTGTGTTGAACTTCTTGGCTATGGGGTCGATATGATGACAGGTGGAAACCACTCTTTCGATAAAAAAGAGATACTGGAGATGTTTGACAGATATCCTCTTATTCGTCCTATCAATTACCCTAAAGAGACATCAGGTGAAGGTTTATACCGCACAACACTTTTAGGACATGAACTAGCCATTATTAACCTCATGGGACACTACACTATGCCTATGGTTGACAACCCTTTTACGATGATAGTTGAAGAGCTTAAAAAGCTTAAAGCAGAAAATATAAAACACATCATTATAGACATACATGCTGAAGCAAGTTCTGAAAAAAATGCTTTACGTCAAATGCTAAAAAAAGATGTCTCAGCGATACTGGGTACACACACGCATGTGGCTACAGATGACCTACAGGTAGTTGATGGATGTTGTTATGTGACAGATGTAGGGCTTACGGGTTGTCGTGATGGCGTTATAGGAATGGATGATACGATACCTGTAAAACGATTTTTAACCTCATTGGGTGGGCATTATGATGTACCTAATGAATGTAAAGCCATTTTTCAAATGCTGGTTTTTGAGTTAGATGACAAGGGGCGATGTATAGGCGCTGAGAAGATTAAAATACATGATGATAAGCCTAAGATTGTGACTAAGGCTTGGATGGATTAGGAATTTCTTTTAATTCTTACTTTTTTAGGGTCAAAAAGGGCTATGGCTTCTTTTATCATCGGTTCTTGAAGTAGAGTTGAAGGGTCTTTCTCTTTTGCTGCTTCCGTGTCTCCAGCTTCAGGGGAGATACATGAACTTTTCATCTCTAACTCTTCTATCATAGAACTGCTGTCGGCATCAGAGTGTGGGGGTATGGCTTCGACAGGCTTAGTCACCGCTTCGGTTCCTGAACTTGTCGAAAGGGTCGAAGTGTCAACTACTTTTTTTTTAGCTACATTTACAATCTTGGTTTCAAATCCAAAAAGGTCTTTCACAAACATATTGATTAATCCCCAATGCTTGATGAGCATTTTTTTGTCATCACCATCTGCTTGTGAACCCCATGTGAGTTTGTTGTCTTCAAAACTTTCAAAGGCAATATTGCGTTCAAAACAGGTACCTAAATCATAGTCTCTGTCGTAAATCTTTTTGACAAGTGCATCAAAGGTTTTTTGATGTGGGTTTGCTTTTGGTGCAACGGGTGTAGGAGGTACTACCTCTTCTTTAATAGGCTCGACTGTAATCTCTTGAATCACTTCAGGTTTAGGGGTTACAACAACTTGCTCTACACTCTCAGACACTATAGGGCTAGGTTCTTCTTCTGAAGGATTGGTTTCAATAGGTGTAGTCACTTTATTTTCTGTAGGTATTACTGGGTTATTAGTTTCAGATGGTTCTGCATCTGTGTTTAGTAAAGCTTCTGCACTCGCATTTGTTGACGCGGAAGTGTTTGCTTCTTGTTCTTCAATAGGTCTTCGTACTGTTGGGAGTGTTGCATCTATCTCATCTTGCGTAATGGTAATAACTTCAGCAGGGGCTGAGACATCAGGGGTAGGTGACGTTACCATAATTTCAGAGACTTCAACCCCTTTGAGCTCATTTTCAAGACCACGTATCATGGTGTCTATATCTTTGATTTGTAGAGACTCCATCATTTTAAACAGCGCCAGTGAGAGGACAAACTCTCCATCTGAACCAAGTGCAAGTAGCGCTTTTGATTCTGCAATCACCCTAAAGAAACGTTCGATAATCATAGGGCTAAGTTTCCCCTGATTTGAGAGGAGTAAATCTTTTAGGTAAAGGGTTAGTTCATCAAGAATCATCTCTGCTTCATAGTCTCGTGCCATGTTGATGAAGCTTAAAACTTTGCCAGTATCTTTAGCCATTATATTATTGAGCAAGGCTTCCAAGTGGCTAGGTTCGATGATACCCAGCATCCCTGTCACAGTAGCCACATCTACAAAGTTTTTAGAGTAGACTATAGCTTGGTCTGTAAGTGTGAGTGAGTCTCTTAAGCTTCCTGCACCAGAACGTGCGATAATGTCTAGTGCTTCTACTTCATACCCTATTTCTTCGAGGTCTAATATGTGTTCTAAGTGTTTGAGTACAAGATTTTGTGGAATCTTTTTAAATCTAAAATGCTGTGTTCTTGAAAGAATCGTCGCAGGCAATTTTAAAGGATCCGTGGTTGCCAAGATGAACTTTACAAAATCAGGTGGTTCTTCCAGTGTTTTAAGTAAAGCATTAAAGGCTTGGTTGGTCAGCATATGGACTTCATCGATGATGAAGATTTTGTAACGTGCTGAACTTGGTTTGTATTTGGTATGTTCTATGAGGTCTTTGATATCATCAATACCACGGTTGGAAGCAGCATCCATCTCGATAATATCCATATGCGAATTGTCTGCTGCCATTTTACAGTGGGTGCAGACACCACACGGGTGAGAGGTTGCACCTTGTTCACATAGGAGTGCTTTTGCGAAGATACGTGCAGTAGAAGTCTTACCTGAACCTCTAAGCCCTGAAAAAAGGTAGGCATGAGAAAGTCTGTTGCCATCAAGTGCAAGTGAGAGGGTTTGGGAGACTGCTTCTTGTCCGATTAGGTCATCAAAAGTGGCAGGTCTGTATTTTCTTGCAAGGGCTAAAGACAAAGATACTCCTAAAATTCTAGTATCAATATTGTAGTAGATTTTTACTTTTGGTTGGTATAATTGAAGTAAGAAAATATTGAATGTCAAAGGGATTAAAATGAGAATGGATGATGAACGTGAAAGTAGGAATGTAGACGATAGACGAGCCAGCTCAGGGCGTAGTGGTGGAGGCTTGCCTTCTATGGGGACAATGATGATGTTGTGGCCTATTCTAAAGCCACTTCTTCGTTCTAAATTTGGTATGCTTATCATTGGTGCAGGTGTAGTTGCCTATATGATGGGCTACAATCCTCTGGCGTTGCTTGGTATGGGTGGAAGTTCTGTTTCTCGTCCTGTAGATAAAGTAAAAGATGAAAAGCAAGCAGTATTTATCAAAAAGGTATTGGCTAGTACCGAAGATGTTTGGAAAAAACAATTACGAGGGTATAGAGAACCAGTGATGGTGCTTTACCGTGGAAGTACACGAAGTGGTTGTGGTCACGCTTCTGCGCAGATGGGGCCTTTTTATTGTCCTGCTGACCAAAAAGTCTATCTTGATTTAGGTTTTTTTGATGAGTTGGCAAAAAGACATGGCGCACCGGGCGATTTTGCGCAAGCGTATGTACTCGCACATGAGATAGGGCACCACATACAAAATTTGCAAGGAACACTTGCACAAGTACAAAAAGCAAAACAAAGTTGGGGTGGAAGTTCTAAAAAAGCCAATGCCTTACAGGTGAAAGTAGAACTTCAGGCAGACTGTTATGCCGGTGTATGGGCAAACCTTGCACACAAGCAGTTTAATATACTTGAACCGGGTGATGTAGAAGAGGCACTTAGAGCAGCAAGTTCCATAGGAGACGATACTTTACAAAAACAAGCCGGAGGTGCTGTACGTCCTGATGCTTTTACACATGGAAGTTCAAAACAACGTTTAGAGTGGTTTAGACGAGGATTAAAGTCTGGCGATATTCGTCAGTGTAATACGTTTAAGTAAACATACAAATCAATAAATTCAACTTGTGGTGTTGTGAGGGCACAACACCCTACAGAAGCATCTAACCCCTTCTTGGATATAATCCTTTCAATTAAATTAACCACCATATCATAGTTAAAATATGCATTCCCAACGAGGACGTTGGGAACGAGTGGTGTGAGAAGGACGAGATAATATGAGTTACAATCCAAATGAGATTGAAGCCAAGTGGCAGAAAAAATGGGATGATGAGAAGGCTTTTGAGCCTGATGATGCACTAACTAGAAAAAAGAAATATATTCTCTCTATGTTCCCTTTTCCTAGTGGTAGACTACATATGGGGCATGTGAGAAACTATGCCATTGGTGATGCATTTGCGCGTTACTATAGAAAACAAGACTTTAATGTACTGCACCCTATCGGTTGGGATGCTTTTGGAATGCCTGCTGAGAATGCTGCCATTAAACATGGTAGACACCCTAAAGACTGGACTTATTCAAACATAGACTACATGAGAAAAGAGCTTAATACACTTGGACTTTCTTTCTCTAAAACACGTGAATTTGCTACCTGTGATGAGTTGTATACGAAGTGGGAGCAAGAGTTCATCATCAAGATGTTTGAAGAGGGCTTACTTTATCGTGAATCTACGACTGTAAACTGGTGTGAAGACTGTCATACAGTTCTTGCGAATGAACAGGTAGAAGAGGGATGTTGTTGGCGTTGTGACAACCCTGTAGAGCTTAAAGAGATGCCTGGGTATTACCTAGACATTATCAAATATGCAGATGATTTGTTAGGGGATTTGAAACAGCTTGAAGGTAAATGGCCACAGCAAGTACTTACGATGCAGGAAAACTGGATAGGGAAATCACAAGGGCTTGAGTTTGAGTTTGAACTTAGCGAAGAGAGTAAAGCAAAACTTGGTGGAAACTTTGAGAAGTATACTGTCTTTACCACACGTCCAGATACTATATTTGGGGTAACTTACTCTGCATTGGCAGCTGAACATCCTATTACCAAGTACCTTCTAGATAATGATTTATTAGATAGTGACACCGCAGAAAAAATAGTTACTATTACAAACATGACTGAGATAGAATGTGCCAAAGAGGGGAAAGAAGGGTATGACTTAGGACTTACCGTCATTCATCCACTTACTCGTGAAGAGATACCTGTATGGACAGCAAACTTTGTATTGGCATCTTATGGTGGAGGGGCTGTGATGGCTGTACCTGCACATGATGAGAGAGACTTTGAATTTGCTACGAAATATGACTTGCCGATTAAACGTGTGATAGCTGGGGGGGAAGAGCTACCATATACACAAGAGGGTACTTTGGAAAACTCAGAATTGTTTACAGGTATCCCAAATGTGGATGCAAAAAAAGAGATTATCTCGATGTTTGAAGCCAAAGAAGTGGGTAAGGGTACGACCAACTACAAGCTAAGAAACTGGGGTATCTCACGCCAGCGTTACTGGGGAGCACCTATTCCGTTTGTACATTGTGATGAGTGTGGATTGGTGGCTGAAAAAGTGGAGAACTTGCCTATCTCGTTACCTGAAGATGTAGAGATAACGGGTGAGGGGAACCCACTTGAAAACCACCCGACATGGAAAAACTGTGCCTGTCCTAAGTGTGGTAAAGATGCCAGCCGTGAGACAGATACGCTAGACACTTTTGTGCAGTCTAGCTGGTATCAGTTCCGTTATGCAACGAATCCTAAGAAGTGGAATGACGTAGGCATAGACAAAGAAGATGCCAATTATTGGCTAGGAGTAGACCAGTACATTGGTGGGATAGAACATGCCATCTTACACTTACTCTATGCACGTTTCTTTACTAAAGTACTTCGTGACCTTGGGTACCATGATATTGATGAGCCTTTTGAGAACCTTCTTACACAAGGTATGGTGCTTATGGATGGTGCAAAGATGTCAAAGTCTAAAGGCAATACTGTTGACCCAGATGCATTGGTAGAGAAGTATGGTGCAGATACGGCACGTCTCTTTACACTTTTTGCTGCGCCTCCTGCTAAGGAGCTTGAGTGGAATGACTCTGCTGTTGAAGGTGCGTTTAGGTTCATTAAAAAACTCTATGACAGAAAAGAGAAAGTAACAGCTAATACCTTACCAGAGATAGACCAAAGTACGCTCAGCAAAGAGTCTAAACTGGCACGTGTAAAAGTCTATGAAGCTTTACAAAAATCTACAGATGTCTATGAAAAAACATTTGCGTTTAACACGCTTATCGCAGTTTGTATGGAAGCACTCAATGCTCTTGATAAACAAGATAATGGGGATGTGTGGACAGAGGGAATGTACATTATGTTGAACCTCTTGGAACCTATTATCCCTCATGTGGCAACGGAGCTTTCTGAGATATTGTTCGAAAGAGAAAACTTGGGTGCGAAGTTGGAAGTAAAAGAAGAAGTTTTTGTACAAGACAGTATTGCCTACATGGTGATGATAGGTGGTAAAAAACGTACAGAGATTGAGATGAGTCCATCTGCGAATAATGATGAAATCTTAACTGCTGCAAAAGAAGCAGGGGCTAAGTGGCTTGAAGGTATGATAATAGTTAAAGAGATTGTTGTACCAAATAAATTGGTGAACTTGGCTGTCAAACCAGCCTAATAAAGGGACGAATATGAAATTGTTTTTAATGACTTTAAGTGTTTTGGTATTGACTGCCTGTGGATATAAGCCTTCTTCTCAATATATTAAAGAAATTTTTACAGATACAGTCTATGTAGAAGTGAAAGTGGATGCGATTGAACCAGAGAATGCTCCATTTATTAAAGATGAAATGAATCGTCTCGTCTATACAAGATTTAAAGGTCAGGTTACATCAAAAGAGTTGGCAGAGAGTAAAATCTATGTAAACTATAGAGGGACAAGATATACACCACTTGCCTATGAAGATGGATATGTGACACGTTACCGTGCAGATGTGCGTGTAAACTTTAAGATGGAAACCAAAGAAGGTGTTATAAACAAAGCCATACACAGTAGGGTTGAATCTGATATTCAAGCATCTTCACTCACCTCTTCAACATTGAGAACAGAAGCGATTCGTGTAGGTTTGGCAAAAGCATTGGATGAATTTATCGGATATGTGAGTGCCAGAGGCTTACAAGCACAGAAAAAGAATAAGGCTCTAAAAGTACAATAAAGATGCAGTTAAATGTTTTTTTAGATGCGAAGCCTCTCTACTACAAAGAGATAGACCATAAGCGTGTACATGACGCTTATGCGTTACTCAAACCACAGTTAAAACATCCTAGAACAGTACATATTGTAGGTACAAACGGCAAAGGCTCAACAGGTCGTATGTTGGCACACTTAGCATATAAAAGTGGGCTTAGTGTTGCGCATTACTCTTCACCACATATTTTGAAGTTTAATGAACGTATGTGGATAAATGGTTCAGATGCTTCAGATGAGTTACTTGAAGAGGCACATCAAAGATTGTACACAATTTTAGGACAAGAGATGTCTGATGCCTTGAGCTACTTTGAGTACACGACTCTTTTAGCTTTTGTCGTCTTTGAAAATTGTGATTTGATGGTACTTGAAGCAGGGCTTGGTGGTGAATTTGATGCAACCAATGTTTGCGATAAAGAACTGAGTATTATTACCCCTATAGGTATAGACCATCAGGCATTTTTAGGTGAGACGATAGAAGAGATAGCAGCTACAAAGATACGTAGCATACAAATGCAAGTTTTACTGGCATCACAGCCTTACGAGAAGGTGATTGAGGTGGCAAAAAAGATTGCCAACGAGAAAGGTGCAGTCCTTCGACAAGCTCAGGAACCTATAAATAAGGTGATTGAACTTGCCAATGACAAAGTATGGGGTGACTACCTTATAGACAATGCAACAGTAGCCCTACAAGCCTTAGATATTTTAGGTATTAAGTATGATATAAATGATTTAAAAACCTTAGAGCTTTTCGGACGTTTTTATGCTTTGACAGATAATATCCGCATTGATGTAGGGCACAATCCTTTAGCTGCACGTGCCATAGAAAAAGCTTTAGATAAAGAAGTGGTACTTATCTATAACTCTTTGGACGATAAAGATTATGAAGAGGTGTTAAGAACGCTTAAACCTAAAGTCAAACGTGTAGAGATTATTAAAATTCATTCACAGCGTGCAACAACATTAAGCGAGATAGAAAAAGCTTTAACAAAAGTAGGATTAGCGTATAGCTATTTCGAAAATAAAATAGATGAAGACGAAAACTATCTGGTATTTGGGTCATTTTATGTAGTAGAAGAATTTTTAAAACAGAGAAAAGAGTGTAATGTACCAAAGTAATATATATGAATATTTAGAGGGCTTGTCCCTTCGACAAGCTCAGGGAACGGTGGCTGAGCTTGTCGAAGCCAATCTATTCATCTGTAATGACGATAAAGAGGCAATACAAGTACGAGATGTTGCAGTTCTACTTGGGTTTGACACCTTTGTCTTACCTGACTTACGTATAGCAGTAGGTGAAGACCTACGTGCGTATGCCGAAGATGTTCAGTTGCTTTTTTTACAATTGGCTTCTTTTCATCAAAGCACTAAGAAAAAAGTACTTATCTCTCCTCTTAGAACACTGCTTATACCTTTCCCAAAAGCAGAGTATTTCTCCTCGAAAACCATAGAGTTTGGGGAAACACTTAATCTTCAAGCACTTAAAGATACACTGTATCAATGGGGCTACCATTTCACAGACATCGCTGCACAACGTGGTGAAGTCTCTTTCCGTGGAGACATTATAGATATTTACCCTATAGATGCCCAGATGCCGTATCGTATATCACTTTTTGATGAAGAGGTGGAAACGATACAGCATTATGATGAAGGGACACAAAAACGTGTGAGTGAGGAGTTAGAAGAACTTACATTCACTCCTGCATTTTTGGCTTTAGAGAAAGATGAACATGAAGCCCTTAAAAATAGATGTGAGCGTAGCAGTTACGATACTTTTGTAAAAGATATAGACTCTTTAGGACTTTGGCATTTAGACGATTTGGGACAGAGTGCGTTAGAGCAGTTCTCTGGCGTATGGGCATCAAATTTGGATGATGAACTTAAAGAGGTCTATGAACTAACCGCACCTCTAGTTCCTCGTAAATCTTTTTTACTCCCTGCTATTCCTGAGGGCTCAAAGTATCGTGATCTTGAAGCAGTGAATCCTAACAAACTTTTGGAGTCACATAAAGACAAAAAGATTACTATTATCGCGAAGAATGAGAGTATCGTCAGAGGCTCTGAGTTACATTCGTTTGAAAATATAGAGTTTGTCTACCAAGAAGGGATTGTCAATCTTCTTGGTTCAGACAGGCTTATACTCTCTCTCAATAAACCACTCAAACGTAAAAAAGTAAAAAAAGCCTCTATCATATTGGATGAGCTGAAACCTAGCGACTATGTGGTGCATGAGAATTATGGTGTGGGTATTTTTAAAGGCATAGAAAAACGGGAGATACTAGGCTCTCTCTCTGAGTTTGTAGTAATGCATTACCAAAATGAAGATGCTCTGCTCATCCCTGTGTCGAGTCTTGAAGTTATAGACCGTTATGTGGCTGAGGGTGGAGCCTTACCGGTACTTGATCGTATGGGGAAAGCCAGCTTTAAAAAGCTAAAAGCCAAAGTGAAAGAGAAACTCTTTGCCATTGCTTCACAAATCATCAACCTCTCAGCACAGCGACATTTGAAAAAAGGTATTAAACTCAAACGAAACATGGAAGAGCATGCTATCTTTATGTCTGAAGCGGGTTTTGTACATACTGATGACCAAGAGCGGGCTATCAACGATATGTTGGATGATATGGCATCAGGTAAGATGATGGACAGACTACTCTCTGCAGATGTAGGATTTGGTAAAACAGAAGTGGCGATGAATGGAATGTTTGTGGCTGTGAAAAATGGTTATCAAGCGATGATGGTAGCCCCTACAACACTGCTTTCATCTCAACACTATAAGTCACTCAAAGAGCGTTTTTATAATCATAGTATCAAAGTGGCAAAACTCGATAGATTTTCTACAGCCAAAGAGAAGACACTCACACTTAGAGGATTAGAAGAAGGCACTATAGATGTCGTGGTAGGAACACATGCTCTACTCAAAGCTAAGTTTAAAAACTTAGCTTTAGTTATCATAGATGAAGAGCATAAGTTTGGGGTGAAGCAAAAAGAAGCCCTTAAAGAGATAGCTATCGATGTGCATCTGCTCTCTATGTCTGCTACGCCTATTCCTCGTTCACTCAATCTTGCGATGTCAGATGTAAAATCTTTCTCTGAAATCTTAACGCCACCTACGGAGCGTTTAGGTGTTAGAACCTTTGTGAAATCGTATGATGATAAAGTCATTAAAGAAGCGATTTTAAGAGAGATGCGTAGAGGCGGGCAGATATTTTATGTCTTTAACTCCATTGCAGGGATAGAAGAGAAGAAAAAAGTGTTGTTAGAGATACTCCCTAAACTTCGCATAGCTGTATTGCACTCCAAAATCTCAGCCAAAGAGACAGAAGATGAGATGATGAAGTTTGAAGATGGTGAGTATGATGTACTCCTCTCTACTTCCATCGTAGAATCAGGCATACATATGCCTCATGCAAATACGATGATAGTTGATGGTGCAGATAACTTTGGGATTGCTGACTTGCATCAACTCCGTGGGCGTGTAGGACGTGGGGGTAAAGAGGGATACTGTTACTTTATGGTGACAGACAAAGAGCGTTTGACAGACAATGCCAAACGTCGTTTGCTTGCACTTGAATCTCACTCAGATTTAGGAAGTGGGGCAGTACTTGCATTCCATGACCTCGAAATTCGTGGGGGAGGTAACATTATCGGTGAAGCCCAATCTGGACACATCAAACAGATAGGCTATTCACTTTACCTGCGTATGCTCGAAGATGCCATTAAAGAACTGAGCGGACAAGACAAAGAAGTTGCCCATAATATTGATATGAAACTCTCTATCGATGCGTATTTGAATGAAGAGTTGATAGAAGAGGACAGGCTACGTTTAGAACTCTACAGAAGGCTTTCACTTTGTGAATCTACGGGTGAAGTCTATGAAATTGAGTCTGAAATAGCAGACAGATTTGGGAAGTTAGACACTATTACCCGTCAATTCATCGATGTCATTGTTATGAAAGTGCTTGCACGAGAAAAAGGCATAAGTAAAGTCTCTTCTTATGGTGAGAATGTTTTTATCGAATTTAGAGAAGAGGGTGTAGAGAGAGTGCAATTAAAATCAAATTCTAAAGATGATGATGACATTATTGCAACAGCGATGGCATATTTGAAAAAGTAAGCACATACTAATTATCTACATACTATACTTTATCATAGAATATTAGGGGATACTATTTTATAAGATAAGGACAATCAATGCGCTTTTTTGAAGCAGAAATCTTAAAAGGTAAATATTTCCCACCTAAAAGCCGTGAAAGACTTCGTGCTACGATGGTTAACCTTTTTATTTTGGTAGGTATTTTTATTATTTTACTGTATGCCTATGAAAATTTAGGACAAGGGTATTATGTGATGTTGACAGTGGAAATCTCCATTGTCTTTACCTTAATGGTTGCCTATCTTGTATTTCCCCATTATGTAAGTATCAATACCACATCCTATATGATACTTGGTGCATTTACCTTTTTACTTGCTATCTCTTTTGTTGTTCCTGACAAAGACCCTGAACTTTCACTTTTCTGGTTGGCGGCACTTCCTATTTTTGTATTTTTCTTTTTAGGTGTCGATAAAGGTATCAGGTGGAGTACCAATATGTTTCTCATTTTACTCTTTATACCACTCTTTTCTTTTATTACAGGTATAAAGTTTGTCTATGAATGGGAACTCTTGTCTCAAATACTTCTTGGATATTTAGTAGTCTCTTATATGGTCTATATTATTGAGAATGAGAGAAGTTCCTATGAGAAAAAATTGGCGATAGCGTTGGAAGAAAACCAAATGCTTTTTAAAGAAGTACACCACCGTACTAAAAATAATATGCAGGTAATCATGGGATTACTTGAAACACAATCTTTTAAAATTGATGATCTTAAATATAAAAAAATGTTTGAAACCCATGTTGATAGACTTAAAGCTATGAGTTTAATGCATAAAAATCTCTATACCAATCACTCTTATGAAGAGGTAGATATACATGAATATCTTAATGAGATAGCAAATAGTTTAAAAACATATACCAATCATAAAATCATTACCAATGTTGATTCTATTATGGTAGATATGAAGATTGCTATGAATATCGGATTGATTTTTAATGAAGCTGTCACCAATGCCATAGAACATGCATTTACAGAAGGTGAGGTAGGAGAAATCAATATTGCTTTTAGACATATTGCTGAACGCTGTGTATTTATCATTAAAGACAATGGAAAAGGTTTTGACAGTTCGAAAAACTATAAGTCACTTGGTATGACATTAATTAAAGATTTGGCAGGGACTTTGCTAGATAGTAGTCTCATGATTAAGAGTAGTGAAGGTACACTTATTAAAATCTATGTGGGCTAGTCGGTTAACTCCTCCTCTGTTATAATATGGTATGAATTCA